>JABUSD010000402.1 GCA_021442845.1 Holdemanella sp. | reverse complement strand
ATTCATACCTTATTAGATGGAAGAGATGTCCCAGCTACTAGTGCTTTAACTTATATTGATGCATTAGAAGATTTACTGTGGGTAAAACTAGGAAGCAAAAATGATTACTATTCAATCAGTAAGCTTGATAATCTTGCTGTGTTCATGAGATCGATTGTGGGGATTGATCAGGAAGCGATAAATGATAAGTTTGGCAAGTATTTAAGTGAAAACTTCTTAAGTGCAGAACAGATGGAATTTATTAAGTCAGTTATCTGTTATGTACAGGAAAACGGTGATATTACTGGAGAAACGGTTGTTGAAGAATCCCCATTTGATAGTTTTGATCCATTGTACTTATTTGGAGATAAAGCATTCGTATTAGCGGATGTTGTTGAACAATTACATGATTGCATTGAAAGAGCTTAGGAGGAATCTAAAATGATTACAGGTGAATTAAAATCAAAAATAGATAGTATATGGGATACGATATGGACAGGGGGAATTTCAAGCCCTATTACTGTTCTTGAACAGATTACATACTTAATGTTCATGAAACTTCTGGATGATACTGAAACGAGAAAAGAAGGAGCTGCTTCTATTTTTAAAGGGATGAAATATAAGAGTAAAGTCTTTAAAGAAGGAAATTTCTTTCCAGATAAAGATAGAAACAGAGAGATTCCTTATGCTGATTTACGTTGGAGTTCATTTAAACATAAATCTCCTGAACAAATGTTTGATCTAGTTAAAGATTATGTATTCCCATTTATTAAAAAAGTAAATGGAGAAAGTAAAGAAACGGCTTTTTCTAGATTTATGGAAGATGCAGTATTCCTTATTCCAACACCAAAAGTACTTGGTGTATGTGTTGATACGTTAAGTGACATTGATATGGCTAATAAGGACATTATGGGAGATGTATATGAATACTGTTTAGGTAAAATGGCATCTTCTGGAACATTAGGTCAGTTTAGAACACCTAGACATATTATTGATATGATTGTCAATATTACTAGTCCTACATTAGATGACACTATATTAGATCCAGCTATGGGATCTGCGGGTTTCTTATTGGGAACAGCTCAATACATTCATGATCATTATGAGATTGAATTGCATAATAAAGAAAAACAAAAACATTTCTCATCTACTATGTTTAATGGCTTTGATACAGATCCATCTATGTTGCGTATTGGAGCTATGAATATGCTTCTTCACGGCATAGATGAACCAAATATCGCAAGACAGGATTCATTATCCGATGAGAATGGTGTAAGAAATGCATATTCATTAATTATGGCAAATCCACCTTTTGCAGGTAGTGTATTCCCAGAAGATATCTCTAAAGACTTACTTTCAATCTGTAAGACAAAGAAAACAGAATTATTATTTCTAGCATTATTTATTAAATCATTAAAACTTGGGGGAAGATGTGCTTGTATTGTTCCAGATGGTGTACTATTTGGATCTTCTAGAGCACATAAAGATATTAGAAAAGAATTAATTGAAAATAATAAGTTACAAGCAGTTATCTCTATGCCTTCTGGTGTCTTCAAACCATATGCTGGAGTATCGACAGCCATCCTAGTATTTACAAAAGATCCAAGTGGTACTAAAGATGTATGGTTCTATGATATGAAAGCAGATGGATATTCACTAGATGATAAACGTAGTGAAATAGCTGAAAATGATATTCCAGATATCATTAGTCGATACCATAATTTAGATGGAGAAAAAGATAGAAAACGTACAGAACAAAGTTTCTTTGTTTCTAAAAAAGAGATTGTAGATAATGGATATGACTTATCTATAAATAAGTACAAAGAAGTTGTTTATAAAAAAGTAGAGTACAGATCTACAAAGGAAATCTTTGCGGAAATAGATGAATTAAATAAACAGGCATCACAGTTAGAAGATGAATTAAGAAAACTATTAGGAATTAATTAGAAAAGGAAGATACAAAATGAGTGTGTACCATGAAATAGCAGGTACTTTAATTAAGTATAAAGATATAAAAGACTTTAGAATGGTACAAAGAGAATACATTTATCGTCCATCCTATATTGAAGAAGAACAAGTATCTTTCTTTGGATTAAAAAGTAAAAGAATTGTTTTCTATGTAATGGAACCATATGCGGCTATATATAATGAAAATACAGATAAATTAGGGATTTCAAGTTATCAGCCAAAAGGACTTAGAGAAACTGTAGCAAGGATTTTATTGAAGGAACAATGATTACCGTTGGGGATAAATTAAACTTAAAAACATTCAAATCAACTAAGTACCATGTAGTAAATCAAGCAGGTAGACCTTTTAAAATCTATCTTGAAGATATTCCTGCAAAACTAATTCGTTTAGATGGGAAAGTATTAGATATTAAAAAAGATGATGAATCGTATCGCCTTCTTGGAGAACCTATTGCTCCTACCATTGAGATGGTTGATGCTTTATTGATAAAAACAGATACAGAAAACTTTTTATTCTTTGGTGAAGGAATTCATGTGATGAGTGTTGAAAATGAATTCAATTTACTAAAGTATGGAATGGAACAATATTTGATTGAAAATAAAAAGAAAGCATTGCCTAAAAAAACACAAAAGAAGATAGAACTACCAAAAGTTAATGTTCCTCAAATAGAGATTAGCAAACCAAACGTAGATCTTTCAAAGATGAAAAAACAAGTAACAGGTATTGCGAAGAAGAACAATGTTATTGATGCGGTATTTGTAGAAAAGAAAAAACACAAATAACTAATATTAGTTATCTATGGAATAGGAAGGAGAATAATCTGAATGATAAATTCGGATTTGTGGGGATGATAGATGGAACTTATTAAGCTTGGAGAAATTTGTGA
>JABUSD010000132.1 GCA_021442845.1 Holdemanella sp. | reverse complement strand
GATTATTCATCTGTATTCTTTGATTATGCGAATTTAAGAAGACCAATCCTGTTCTATACATATGATATTGAAAAATATAAGAACCAGCTGCGTGGATTCTATATTGATATGAATACTGAAGTTCCTGGACCGCTTCTATATACAACTGAAGAAGTGATTGATGCGATTGAAAATATTGATACAATCAATGAACAGTATAAGGACCGCTATGATGAATTCTATAACCGCTTCTGTCATTTAGATGATGGAAATGCTTCAAAACGTGTTGTAGAACGTGTTTTTCTACAACCAAAATAAAAAGAAAGGACGATAGAAATGTCTATTGTAGGAATATGTAAAAAAGTGGTACATAAGTGCATAGTCTTAGGAAATAAGATTTTCTATCGCTTTGTACCTGTTGATGATAAGACTGTTTTGTTTATTGCGTTCCATGGTAGAGGATATACCGATAATCCTAAGGCAATTCATCAATATATGATTCAAAATGATGCATTTAAAGATTATAAATTTATATGGGCTATCAAGAATAAGAATAAGAAGAATTTAGATATACCAGATGCAAAGGTTATTGAATATTTCAGTTTTCCTTATTTCTATTATCTTGCCCATAGTAAGTATTGGATTGTGAACTGCAAGCTTCCTGGTTATATCTTAAAGAAAGATAATCAGATTTATCTTCAGACATGGCATGGTACCCCATTAAAGAAGCTGGCGCATGATATTGATGTACCAGAAGGAACAACATTCTATCGTTCTCAGATGGATGCTAAGAGTATGTTTAAGACATATGATATTGATGTTGCTCGATATAACTATATGATTTCTCCAAATACATTCTGTACAAAGGTATTTCCTAGTGCGTTTCAGATTTCAAAGGATAAGCTAATAGAAACAGGATATCCAAGAAATGACATCCTTTCTTTTGTAGATGAAAATAGAGTAAAAGAAAAAAGAGCTTTATTAAATATTCCAGAAGATAAAAAGATTATTCTTTATGCACCAACATGGCGTGATAATTCTTATGTTGCCAGTGGATATACTTTTGAATTAAAGGCTGATTTCCATAAATGGAAAGAGAAATTAGGAAATGAATATGTTGTTTTATTTAAGCCACATTATTTAATCATTAATAAATACGCAAAAGATGAATCATTGGATGGTTTCTTATATTCGATTCCAGCTGAAAATGATATTGCCTATTATTATGAAATGGCAGATGTATTGGTTACCGATTATTCATCTGTATTCTTTGATTATGCGATATTAAAGCGTCCTATCTATTTCTATATGTATGATTTAGAAGAATATGCCAATGATTTAAGAGGATTCTATTTAGATATCTATAAAGATCTTCCAGGTAAGATTTATAGAATTGAAGAAGACATGCTGGATTCTATTCAAAAGAAGGAATTTGATTTTGAACATTTAAAGGCGTTTAATTCATATTTTAATAATAAAGAAGATGGATATGCATCAAAGCGTGTTGTTGATATCGTCTTTGGAGAATAATATGGGATTGAGTAAAATAATCTTAAATATTGCGTTATGGCTTGTTGATACATTTACTTTCTTTATCAAAACGGATGAAAAAAGGATTACTTTTATTTCATTGACAGCGAATGAATTAAAGGATGATTTCTATCTGCTTGATAGAGAATTAAAAAAAGAAGAATATCACATCTATTATGATCTGATTGTCTTTGAAAAAGGAGTTGTTGGAAAGTTTAAATATTTCTTAAACTGCCTTCAACAGCTTGTGGAAATGAAGAAATCAAAGCTGATCATCTTAAATGATAATAACTATATCGTATCCAATCGTAAGCCAAAGGATACAAAGGTTATTCAAATATGGCATGCACCAGGTGCAGTTAAGAAATTTGGTAATCAGATAAAAAGACAGTATCCGATAAGAAATTATGATGCATGTATATGTAACAGTTCTTATTGGAAACCTGTCTATGCCCAGGCCTTTGGAATGGATGAGAATAAGATTCATGTAACTGGATTTCCTAGAATGGATACAATTCATAATGCAGATAATGAATTTATAAAAAAACATCCTGAATGCAAGGGAAAGCGACTAATTTTATATGCCCCAACGTTTAGAGGGAATATCATTGATGGGTTTGTTGTGGAATCTATGGATTTTACTAAATTAAATATTGATGAAAATACATATATTTTATGCAAATATCATCCTCTATTAGAGGATATTCATATCCATCATGATCAGGTGTTGAATGTTACACATGAAGATTTATATGATTTGATGAATGTTAGTGATTTATTAATCTCTGATTATTCTTCTGTGTTCTTTGATTTCTGCTTAATTGATAAACCAATGATTGTCTATGTACCTGATTATGAAAATTATAAACAAACAATTGGATTGAATATGGATATTTATAAGGAATTCAAATATGTATGTACTACAATGGATGAATTAAATCAATTGATTGCTTCAGATTTGAAGGTAGATGAACAATTCCAGCAGAAATTTGTACCATTTAAAGATGGAAAGAATACGGAACGAGTTGTAGAAGTAATAAAGAATTTAATGAAATAAAAAAGCGCAAATTTTGCGCTTTTATCTATTTATGCTTCAGTTGCCCAAAGCTTTCTGATTTCTTCATGTTTAGATGGTCTTAATAGAATTAACATAGATCCAATACCAAGAGCAATTACAATTAAATTTGTGATGATTCCCACCGTTGTAACTGGCTGGCTTAAGATAATTTTTAAGCTTTCATTCGTTCCAGCTCCACTTGTGAATAAGAATGGAATGAAATCATAGATTGTATGAATGATGATACATCCCCAAAGGTTCTTTGTACGGATATAAGCAGC
>JABUSD010000084.1 GCA_021442845.1 Holdemanella sp. | reverse complement strand
CATTTATATGGATTCTCTTTTTAGGTATTTTAATGTTAGTTGAACTTGTAAAGAAATGTACCAATCATGCTTCAAAAAGGAAAATATGGATTCCAATGCTGATTACAATCATATGGCTTTGTTATGCGGGTATCTATATATTGTATCGAAATACCATCTTTACTTCTTTTTTTCCTTTAGCTATGGTCTTTACGGTTCTATGTATTATATTATGGGAAAGCTTTGTCTATATCGGTTTATTTCCAACCAATACGATGCATAAGGAATTGTTTGAGGCGAGTACTATCGCAGCTAAAATCACCGATGAAGATTATAATACAATCTATTCTTCAAAATATGCCATCAATGTACCAGTTGGATTGATGATTCAATCTGAAGAAAAAGAACTGCTTATTGATAAGGATACAAAGATGAAGAATGAAAAGATTTTAAATGGACATTTCTTATGGTTTGAAGATATCTCCTATATGAATTCACTACTTGAAAAATCCAAGTCTTTGCAGGATAAGCTGGAAGATGAAAATGAATTGTTAAAGGCAGAAGCTTCGCTTCGTACCCGTGAAGAAACCGTTAAGGCAAAAAGTTCTATCTACAATCAGATTAGTGTGGAATTAAAAGATCAGATCAACTATATTTCGGATGTTCTTGAAACGGAAAAAGAAGATATCGCATTAAAGAAGGCTGCTATAGTAGGTGCCTATATCAAACGTAAAGCCAATCTGATTCTGCTTAGCCATTCCAGTTATCATATTGATGCATCCGAACTTGGTTTGTGTTTTAGAGAATCATTGCATATCTTGGAAGCTGTTGGCATTGAACAGGGCTCTATTTTAAAATGCAATGGTACAATCCATGTATCCAGTGCCAAGATTGTCTATGATTTCTTTGAAGATGTCCTAGAGAAATGCATGGATTCATTGGAATCCATCTTTGTCAATCTCTATGTGAATGAATCCATCATCTCTTTAAAGATTGTCATGGATGGGGATATTGATCTCTTTGAAATGGATGAATTTCTATACCAGACCAAAGATTTTGAAACGGATATTCAGATTAAAAAGGATGATAGCCTATATGTATCCTTTATCACAACGGATGGAGGTGATATAGAATGATGGATCCTTTATATAATAACCACATTCATTTTATTTTTACGCTCTTGTTGATTTCAGTGATTGTGATGCATGTTTATCTATTTGTCTATAAGATCATGTATCAGATTCGCATTCGTTCCTGCTGGATCAATGGAATCAATGTGATTATATCGGGAATCCTTTATCATATTCTCATTGATATAGAACCTGAATCAAAGTATTCTCAACCAATGCAGTATAATACAGCAGTTCAATATCTAATAATGATAGGAATTATATTCTTACTGCTTTCTGCATTGAATTCTTTCTATCATGATGGCAAGGAAAGAAGCACAATGATTTATGATAAATCCATCAAAGAGGGATTTGATGGCATTGAAACAGGCTTATGCTTCTATGATGAAAAAGGTATACCGATTCTAATCAATAAGAAGATGAATAAATTATATGCATCCTTAATGAATATTGATGTACTGGATGGCAAGAATCTAGAAGATTTAATGGATGGTAAATTAGAATTGAAGACAGGAAAATGGTTGAAAGAAGGAGAACTATCCATGATTCAATTCAATGATGGTACTATCTATGGCTTCAATAGTTTAAAGATTGGCATCAACAATAGTGAAATAACACAGGTTATTGCTAGTAATATTACGGATTTATATGAACTGAATAAACGCATTGAAATGGATAATCATCGCTTGGATACAATGAATGATCGTTTAAAGAAGTATAATAATGATGTTTCCAATTTGATTGAAAAAGAAGAGATTTTAAGTGCTAAGATGAATATCCATAATGAATTTGGACAGACATTATTGGCAACTTCACATAGTTTAAAGAATAAGACAGGCAATAAGAAGGAACTGGTTGATCTATGGAAGAAGAATATCCTTCTATTAAAGAATCAGAATGAACAGACAAAGCCAGAGTCATTGAATTATCTGTATGATGCAGGAAAAGCGATTGGACTGGATGTAGTGATTAATGGCGAACTGACACGATGGTCCCAGAGAGCCATTCGTATCTTTAATATGGCAACAAAAGAAAGCATGACCAATGCGATTAAACATGCCCAGGCAAAGCATTTATATATTAAAATCAGCCATGAAAACTGTTTCTATACGATGACATTTGAAAATGATGGATTGTCATGCAGGGACGGATATAAGGAAGGTGGAGGATTGACCAGCCTTAGAAATCGAGTGGAAGAAAATGGTGGTATAATGGATGTAAATACAGATGGAATGTTTGAATTAAGAATTGAACTGCCAGAATAGGAGAGACTATGTATAAAGTAATGATTGTAGAAAATCAGGCAATGCCAAGACAGTTGATGGAATCCGTCATTAACCAAAGTGATGAATTTGAATGTGTCTATTCCATTGAATCCAGTGCGATGGCAGAAGTCTACTGCATGAATAATAATATTGATCTGATATTAATGGATATCTGTACCGCCATGAATGAAAGCGGATTGGTTGCCGCAAAGGAAATCAAGATAAAATATCCAAAGATTAAGATTATCATGATTACTTCCATGCCAGAATATACTTATCTTGAAAGGGCAAGAGAAGCCAATGTGGAAAGTTTCTGGTATAAGGAAATATCAAATATTTCCATTTTAGAAGTCATGCAAAGGACAATGAATGGGGAATCGGTTTACCCGGATTCTACCCCTGTTGTAGAACTTGGAAATGCCAAAAGTATAGATTTTACAGATAAGGAACTAGAAGTATTAAAACAGCTGACAAGTGGTGATAGC
>JABUSD010000067.1 GCA_021442845.1 Holdemanella sp. | reverse complement strand
GATAGGAGGGAAAGAGATAAAGAAGTATAGGGAAGGTAGTCTAGGAGCAGATATTTCGAAGTCGTAGTAGAAATATACGTAGCCACAACGTTATGTGAATGAGGTATATAATCTTTTTATATACAAAGTCAGGTGGTACCACGTCAAAGCACGTCCTAACGGATGTGCTTTTTTTATTTATAAGGAGGATGTATATGGAGTCAAAGTACAATCATTTGAAAGTGGAAGAAAGTGTTTATTCAAACTGGGTAAACGAAGGGTACTTTACAGCTGGCGATATGACAAAGAAGCCATACTGTATTGTAATCCCTCCACCAAACGTAACTGGTAAGTTACACTTAGGACATGCATGGGATACAACATTACAGGATATCTTATGCCGTTATAAACGTTTGCAGGGATATGATGTATGCTGGGTATCTGGTATGGATCATGCGGGTATTGCCACACAGGCAAAGGTAGATGCGCGTTTACAGGAACAGGGAATCTCTCGTTATGACATTGGTCGTGAAAAATTCTTGGAACATGCATGGGCATGGAAAGAAGAATATGCTTCTACTATCCGTTCCCAATGGGCAAAGCTTGGATTGTCATTGGATTATTCAAGAGAGCGTTTCACATTGGATGAAGGATTGTCACAGGCTGTTCGTAAGGTTTTTGTTGATTTATATAACGATGGTTTGATCTATCAGGGTGAAAGAATTATCAACTGGGATCCTGAATTAAAGACAGCATTATCCAATATTGAAGTAGAACATAAAGAAATTGATGGACATATGTTCTACTTTAAATACAAAGTTGTAGAAACGGGAAAAGAGCTTGTCATCGCAACAACACGTCCAGAAACTATGTTTGCCGACCAGGCAATCTTTGTACACCCAGAGGATGAACGTTATAAAGATATCGTTGGAATGCATGCGATTAATCCTGCCAATGGGGAAGCTCTTCCAATCATGGCTGATGAATATATTGATATGAGCTTTGGTACAGCCGTTATGAAATGTACACCGGCACATGACCCTAATGACTTTGCCCTGGCAAAGAAGTATAACTTAGCGATGCCTGTGTGTATGAATGATGATGGAACAATGAATGAAATGTGCCATAAATATACAGGAATGGATCGTTTTGCCTGTCGTGAAGCTTTAGTTGCTGATTTTGAAGCAGCGGGTGTTGTTGATCATATTGAAGATCATAAGCATCAGGTTGGACACTCACAGCGTTCCGGTGTTATTGCCGAACCTTATCTATCAAAACAGTGGTTTGTTAAGATGAAACCATTGGCCGATGAAGTATTAAAGAATCAGGAAATTGAAGATCAGAAGATTCATTTTGTTCCTGCGCGTTTTGAAAAGACATTTACAGGATGGCTTGAAAATATTGAAGACTGGTGTATTTCCCGTCAGTTATGGTGGGGACACCGTATTCCTGCATGGACAAACAATGAAACTGGTGAATTGTATGTAGGTATGGAAGATCCTAAGGATATTGAAAACTGGACACAGGATGAAGACGTACTGGATACATGGTTCTCATCCGCACTATGGCCTTTCTCTACACTTGGATGGCCAGAAAATACAAGCGACTTAGATCGTTATTTCCCTAATGATGTCTTAGTAACGGGATATGATATCATCTTCTTCTGGGTTGCTCGTATGGCTTTCCAGACTCGCTACTGTATGAAGAATCGTCCTTTCAAGGATGTATTGATTCATGGTCTTGTTCGTGACTCACTTGGAAGAAAGATGTCTAAATCATTAGGCAATGGGATTGACCCTATGGATGTCATCCAGGAAAAGGGTGCTGATGCCTTACGTTTCTTCTTAACAACAAACTCAGCACCGGGTATGGATTTACGATATGATGATTCCAAAGTGGATGCATCATGGAACTTCATCAATAAGATCTGGAATGCTGCTCGTTATGTAGAAATGCAGATTGGCGATACTAAACCAGTATTAAATATTGAAAAAGCTAGCTCTGTTGATAAATGGATTCTTTCTAGAATGAATGAAACAATTAACAGCGTAAATTCAAATATGGAAAAATATGAATTTGGTATTGTAGGTAATGAACTATATGGTTTTGTATGGGATGATTTCTGTTCATGGTATATCGAATTATCAAAGGCGACTTTATATTCGGATGATAAAGATGCGGTAGAAACAACAAAAGCTGTATTATATACGGTTATGCAGAATATCTTAAAACTATTATCCCCATTTATGCCATTTGTCACAGAAGAGATTTATCTAAGCTTACCTCATGACAAGGAAAGTATGAATCTTGAAACATGGCCTGAGATCATTGCCTTTGATTATACAAATACGGAAAAAGAAGAAATGGCAACTTGTATCTCTGCCATTAAGACAGTACGTGAAATCAAAGTTAATTATGGTATGAAACCAAGTGAAGATTTAGAAATCGGATTATCGATTTTGGTATCGGATGATACAAAGGCCATCTTAAAGAAGATGTGTCATGGTATTGTCATTGATTCCATTGAATCCAGTGATGTATTATCCCGTACAATTGAAGGGGCTGTATTAACGGTTGCGATGGATAAGTTGATTGATCTAAATGAAGAAAAAGAAAAACTGGAAAAAGAGATTCTTCGTTTAGAAAAGGAAATCAAACGTGCTAGTGGAATGCTTGCCAATCCAAAATTTGTCCAGAAAGCACCACAGGCAAAAGTGGATGAAGAAAAAGCTAAATTAGCTTCTTATCAGGAAAAATTAGAATTAGCGAAATCGCAATTAACGGATATTATTGCCAAATTATAAATGATAGATAGTACTATAAAAGGTGATGTGTAGGCATCACCTTTTTATATATTATTTTTTTGTGCATTAATACCTATTTT
>JABUSD010000136.1 GCA_021442845.1 Holdemanella sp. | reverse complement strand
ATGAACATAAAGAATACATCTTGAACCACAGTTGTTTACACCCATTGTAGGAATTATCTTTTCACTCATAGCCTTATTTTAACATATTAAACCAATTTTCATAACAAGCCCGTTTTTATTATGATAGAAATCAATGGTTTTAACAATTTTATAATAGAAATCAACATCATAGGCCTTTACAATATATCTATTTTTTCCGTAACAATGATAATTTAATGCATAATCGGGATTCTTATCCTCTATATAGATTTCTAAATCAATCCCATCCTCTAATGTTTCCAATAATTCTTTTAAGTTCATCGTTTTCACCTCAATGCCATCATAATAGAAATGATGGCATTATGAATGGCAAAAAGAAAAAGAAGTTATAAACTTCTTTCAAATACAAATTCAGTTTGAGAGGATATATCCTCTCTATAGTGATATCCAAGATGATGAAAAACTTTAATTTCTTCTACATCTTCAATATGATGGCTTGCCATATAACGAACCATTTCCCCTCTTGCCATCTTGGCATAGGTACCTTTTGTGACAAGCTTTCCTTTATTCATTTCCACAAAGTGAATGGTGATGAATCGATCTTCTTTCTTGAGATATGGTTCAATGCATTTAGAATATTCTTTAGAAGCCAGATTGATAATGATATGGGAATCATCTATCACTTGCTCATAGAGCTTACTACCCCAATAGGCATAGAGGTCCTTAAAACCGTTTATAGAGGCATTTGCCTGCATTTCAAGGCGATAAGGGGTAATTCCATCCATAGGCTTTAAAATGCCATAGAATGCACTTAAAATGCGTAGATGCGATTGGATATAATCAAATTCATCGTTGGAAAAGACATTCGGTGCCATATGTTGAAAGGCAATCCCTTCATAACATAAAATAGCACAGCCAAGATTGGAATCCAGATTCATATGTTCTAAACGATGCATATTCTGATTAACAAGGGTATCATTGCATTTCCATAGCTTCTTTAAAGAATCAAAATCCAATGTCTTTAAATACATCCGAATTTCTTTTGTATTGTCTAAATAGATGGGATAATCCTTAAAATCAAGAGAATCGTCAAGTTTCATCTTTTTAGCAGGAGATAGAATAATTCGCATTATAATTTACCAGTCATGACATCTCCATCGGTTGCTGCTTTTACTTTATCGTTGGATAAGACAATCATTCCATTGTCATCAATCAGATAAGTTGTACGAACAACACCCATATAGGATTTGCCATAGTTCTTCTTTTCTTTCCATACATCATAAGCCAGAATGACTTTGAGTTCAGGATCGCTTAATAAAGGAAATGATAAATTGTATTTATCGACAAATTTTTTATGCGATGCAACGGAATCTTTGCTGATGCCAAGAACAACGGCATTCTTTTCAAGAATCTGAGGATATCTTTCGGTAAAGTTACAAGCCTGTTTTGTACATCCCGGTGTATTATCCTTCGGATAAAAATACAAGATAACTTTCTTTCCTTTATAATCTTCTAATGAATGCATCTTTCCATCCTGATCCGGTAATGTAAAGGATGGTGCAATAATTCCAGTTTCTAACATGATTATCTCCTTATCAATTTAAATTCAAACATTTCATATTTTAATTCACTATGAATGGATATCCCTTCACAAAGTAAAGACATAGCCATCACAATTGTTTCATTGGTTTCTTTATTGCGCAGTGTGGCATAATCGCCATCAATGGATTCAACAATATAATAGATAGGTTTCATATTTATTCCTTATTGAAGAAATTGTAACAGATTTCATTCAATTTCCCTTGTACTGTTAAGCCATAATTGTTGTAACGGGTAAATACACAGATTGAATATGGATGACCATTTAAGGATAGCCCACAAGAATTGACATGGTCGGTATACCATCCAACCTTCTGTACCATATCCACCTGAATCTGGCTATTTAAATAGTTATCCGGAGAGGCAATACGCAAATATTCAATAACTTCCGCATATAAATCCTGATTCTGATAGATTCTTCGCATGACATCACACATATACTGGGCATTTAAATAATTCGTCAAAGAGAAGAAGTTATCCGTCTGGGGATGCTGGCTATAATTGGCAGCATCACGCTTATAGGCATACCATCCTCCATACGATTCAAATAGGATATGACCACCAACATTATCGGAATATAGCAGTGTATAGCCAAGTACGGTGCAAAGCGGAATGGTGTCCCCTACTTTAAAATCAACCTGGATCTGGCCTCCATCTTCCTCTCCGCAGGCTTCACTATAATAAAGTCCCTGGTAATAATCGACACTTCCCACGGCAATCCGGTCATACCACAACATGCTTAAAGGAAGCTTATAGACACTACCGGCTTCCCAATCCTGGGCGGCATTGTCACTTTTGATGATTTTACCGGTTTCTAAATCTTCAATGCAATAGGAGAAAAGTTCAGGATCGAGATCATCTTCCTTGATATAGGCATTTAACTTCTTAATCAGTTCATCATAATCCTTTGTATCCTGTTCTTCTGTATTTTCCTTTTCTTCTTTTTTCTCTTCTTCTTTCTTTTCTTCTTTTTTCTCTTCTTCTTTAATATCTTCAACGCGAGTGCATCCACAGATGGATAACGAACACAATAATAATCCAATGACTGTTAACTTGCGAAACATATAGATCCTCCAATTTCGTCCTCTATAATTTTATCTTAAAAAGTTATAAGATACAAATACCTTTTTAATTTATATTTGCGTTATTTAACTTCTCATGATATCCTATTAAAGGACATGGCGCGTTGGAGAAACGGTTAACTCACATGCCTTTCACGCATGCATGCACGGGTTCGAATCCCGTACGCGTCACCATTTTTTTATGTCAGAAACACCGGACCGGTC
>JABUSD010000036.1 GCA_021442845.1 Holdemanella sp. | reverse complement strand
ACATAGGCCGCTATTTGTTTTTTAATAGATCTCTGATTTCTTCCAATAGTTCAACCTGTGGATCCTTTTTAGGTTCTGGTGCAGGTTCTTCTTCTTTCTTCTTCACAAAGGCAGCCATCGCTTTTGTGACAGAGAAGATGCAAGTGGCAATGATTAAGAAGTTGATGATAGCCTGAATAAAGTTACCATACATGATCTGGGATTCCCCAATCTTAATCGATAAGGATGTAAAATCAATTCCACCCATAATCACACCGACTAAAGGCATAATGATATCATTGACAAGGCTTGTTACGATATTTCCAAAGGCACCACCAATGATGACACCGACAGCCATATCAAAGATATTCCCGCGCATAATAAATTTCTTGAATTCTTCAAATGTATTTTTCATATTTTTCACACTCCATCTGCTATGATATCATAAATTTCATTTTTATGTTCATTTTTTAATAATACAGCTACATGTTCATTATGAATGATGAACCATAGGCATTGATTCTTATCATCATATTTATCAAAATCAATCAAACAGTTATATTTCTTTTCCAATTGTTTCTTATAGGAAAGCACAATTTTAAGATTCAACTGCTGTTCCATTACTTTTATGACAAATAGAAACTGGCTGACAGTTTTACAAAGAACAACTTTATCCTGTTCAGGAAGATTATCGACATGCTTTTGATGTGTTAATACCACGGTATATTTCTTTTCTGTATTGCGATACAAAAAAGGATGCATCAGATAATACGGTTCCTTGCATTTAGAACAGATATGCGTAAAATGCGTTCCATTCATGATTCTTTCATCAATGATGGCATTCATACCGGCAATGGACATTGTATCCCGTTTCATCTGGAAAACATGCCCACAATGTGGGCATGTGCTATAAATCATTCGCTGTTTCATATTAAAGTGGTTTACAGATTTCCTTTAACCAGTCTAATTCATCTTCCTCTAAACCATAGGAAAGTTTTTCAACGCATTCTTTATGATAGTTGTTTAACCATTCAATTTCATCCTGATTCATTAAAGAAGGATCAATGGCTTCACGATCAAATGGAACAAAGGTTAGACATTCAAGATGCATGAACTGTCCATAGTGATTCTTATTTCCTTTTTGAACAACATATTCATTTTCATGACGGATTCCAAGAACCCCTTCAATATAGACACCCGGTTCGTTGGATTGAATCATACCTTCTTCTAACACACAGCTGTCATTTCTTTCAGGTACAATACGCCATCTAAATCCATTTGGACATTCATGGACATTGGATAGATGTCCTACACCATGTCCTGTACCACATTGATAATCCATATCATAATCCCATAATGGACCACGAGATAGGATATCCAGGTTAAATCCCTTGCATCCAAATAAGAAGTTTGCCTTGGCAAGACGAATATGCGAGCGTAAAGCCCTTGTAAACCAGATTCTTTCTTCTTCTGTTGTTGGACCAAGCACAAAGGTACGGGTAATATCCGTAGTTCCCTCAAAGAAATGTCCGCCGCTATCCACAAGGAAGAATCCTTCTGGCTTTAATGTTGCACAATCTTCTTCAGTGGCATGATAATGCATCATAGCCGCATTGGCACCATAGGCAGGAATGGTAGAAAAGCTATCATCAAAGAAGTTTGGCTGTTGTGCTCTAAATTCATGCAGCTTTAAGGCAGCGCTATATTCTGTCATTTCGACTTTTCCAATATTCTTCTTTAGCCAGTACATGAATTTAGTAACCGCAACTCCATCTTTAATATGCGCAATACGTGTAGAAGCCAATTCCACTTCATTCTTTCTTGCCTTTAATAAGATCACTGGGGATTGCATTTCCACTAATTTTTCTTTGATTGAAAATACAATCTTAGAGTTAGCACTGGATGGATCCACCAGAACAGGTCCTTTTAATTCCATGCAGTCTTCATAAATATCCATATAGTCTTTAACACATACATTGGCTTGAACTAATTTAGCTCTTGAAATAGCATCCAGTCGACTCTGGTTGATATATAAAGTCGCATCCTGCAATGTCACAGTGGCATAGGATAATGGAAGTGGCACATGTTCTATATCCTGGGCACGAATATTGAATAGCCAGGCAATTTCATCAATTTTAGTGATGACATAGGAGTTGGCATAGGCAAGTTTCATTTCCTTTCTTACCATTTCCAGTTTTTCATTAATCGTACGACCTGAATACTTTTCATCATAATAGAATGTCTTGGCACATGGCATGGCTGGTCGATCTGTCCAGATTCTTCCAACTAAATCTTCATCCACCTTTAATGACAAGCCATGAAATCCAAAAGCCTGTTCATATTTTCTGGCATCATTGGCATTGATCGTTCTTCCATCAAAACCTACACACATACCTTCTTTTAAATTGGATGTGATATATTCTACAATCGTTGGTGTTCCTTCCATGCCAGCCTTCATCAATTCAATCGTTGATCCCTTTAACTCTTTTGGTGCCTGAATAAAGTAACGACCATCGGTCCAAAGGGCAGCCTTATCTAAAAGGACAACCAGTACACCCGCACTTCCAGTAAATCCTGACATCCATTTACGAGCCTGAAAGTAAGTGGCAACCTGTTCGGTTTCATGGAAATCACTAGTTGGAATGATATAGGCATGCACACCTTCTTTTTTCATTTCCTTACGTAAATTTTCTAAACGCTGTTTAATCATAAAAAAACCTCCGCAACACATTTCGATTATATCACTTGTACATTATAAATTCACTTACCAACATATATTCTTACACAAATAAAACAATAGGAAGACCTATATCTTCCTATTGTCATTGTTACACTATATTATTTCCGTTTGTTTTAATTACTTCTTTATACCAGTTAAAGCTATCTTTTTTTTTTCGTTTTAATGTTCCTTTTCCTTC
>JABUSD010000288.1 GCA_021442845.1 Holdemanella sp. | reverse complement strand
GACTACATGCTCAGAAACGTCTTTTTCACAGAAAGTGACGGTTCTCTGATCACAGGTTCTTACCTGAAAGAGGGTGCTCATGTCCAGCTCACCTTCGGTGAAATCTCGTCAGTTATGAATACGATTGATGAATATCTTTACGCAACGCATCAACAGGAATTATTCTAGAAGACAGGAGTTAACTGACTCTTGTCTTTTCATGTTTATATGAATCTGTCACGACACGGCATAATAAATAACACAATGCCATCGTCATAATACCAAATATTGCAAACCCTATACCAATTATATATGTACAGAAAACAGTAAGAATGGCAAGGATTGCAGTGATGATGATAGATGCCAGTTTCATAATCTTTAAATATTTTATTCTTTCCATATGCTTACTCCTTTTCTTTTTTTCATCTATACTTTAACAAGTCATTCTTAATGCGTATTGTTTGAAACCTTAATATAACCTTAAACTTTTGTAGACTATAGCATAGTATGATAAAAAAATAACTGTATCACAATGGGGTAGTGTGGCAGTTATTTTTTTATTTTCTCAACTAATTTTTTAAATGGAACAAAGAGTAAACCAGCAGCAGGCCATAACATCCATGAATGTCTCCATGCCATTGTCTTGAATGACCAGATTAGATAAAGAATCAGCATAATGCCCCAATAGACAATCCAGATTATCTTGAAGCGTTTATTGTTGATTTTCTTTTCAATCGAATAATCATTTAACTGCAATAGCTTTTCATAGCTCTGATATAGAAACCCTTTTGAAACAATAAGATAGATTCCTATACCAACGCAGATTAAAAGGAAACAAAGACAGAGGGCAATCATGACTTCTGATGCCTTTAAACACGATGTTATGGTTAAAGGAAGAACGCTTAGAATACAAAGGGGAATACC
Organism: Holdemanella sp.; assembly: GCA_021442845.1. Lineage (GTDB taxonomy): Bacteria > Bacillota_I > Bacilli_A > Erysipelotrichales > Erysipelotrichaceae > Floccifex. The sequence continues at coordinate 2,021 of JABUSD010000288.1, read as the reverse complement.
TATATATAGATTCTTTTTATAGATGGGTTTTAATGCATCTTTCTGTTTCTTTATAGCTGTTTCTATATCTTTTTCTAATGTAAATACCTCTTTTCCAATCCATGCATATTTTGAAAGCTTATAATCCTCATTGATGAATGTAAAAATGGCACCAGCTAAAAGAATAAATAAGATGCCAACGCCAATGGCAGCTGCCATATTGGTTGAAATACTACTATCGAATAAAACCGATAGGGTACCCATGAAAATAAGGATGACTGGGGATAGGATACAGGCACTGCAGGATAAGGCCATTTTATTGGATGCTTCTTTACATAGCTTAAGATATTCCTGTGCCAATTCCATAGAAATGACATTCTTTGATAAATAGGCAGGTTCAACATTGAACAATATACTCATTTTAGAAGTCATAATAGAATCAGGCGTAGATATCCCTTTTTCCCATTGAGAAACGAATTCACTGGATACATCCAGGCGTTTTGCGAACTCTTTTTGTGACCATCCCATCTTTTTTCTTAAATGGATTATTTTTTCAGATAAGAACATAGTGCCTCCTAATACTACCTATTCTATCACTAAATACAGTAAAAGGTGATGCCTACACATCACCTTTCGATTGATTCATATGGAGTCTGCTTAAATCTTCATATTTCTGCTGGTTTTTCCTATCATTCTTATTCTTATAGATTATGGATATCAGATATTCATGGACAGCACGATTCTCTTCTTCTAATTCCATGCATTCTTCCAATAGATTCTTTAAATCTTCATCGCTTTTTCTGATATAGATATTATAGACTCGATTGACTTCTATCTTCATTCTAGGATTATCCAGTTCATTGATCTTATTTAAATACTTTTTCGAATTGTTTTTATCTTCAATACTGATGAAATAGTTGAAGGCATCAATATAAACCTTTTCTTTCTGCATATTTGTGATAAGTAAAGGTTCTATTTCATTTAGATAGAGTAGAATCCTTTTTTTATTCTGTTCAAGAAAGGAAGCTTTTAATTTCAAAAAGAGAAGATCAATTTTAGAAATCAATAAACGATACAATACTGTATCCGTTTTCTTATAGAATGTTTCAAATTCACCATCCTGTAAAAGGGCAATCAATTTATTATAGAGAAGCTTACGTACCATCTTTAGAAGAAAGACAATGACAATAAGGCTTACTACACCTGTTATTAGAAATGTTTTCATAATATCACCTATCTCATCTTAACATAGGAAATCTATGTTTACTAAAAAGGGCAAATACTTAAATAAAATGTACAAATCCTATGTACTATGATGAAACTGATAATGGAGGAAACTATATGATCATACAAAGTACAAGAATCTGGATAGGCAATCAGTTTATTCAGGCACAGATTGAAATGAAAGAAGGAAAGATTCAAGGCATCTATGCCTATAAGGAAAAAGAAGTGGATATCGATTATAAAGATTTAAGGATTGTACCAGGTTTTATCGATATCCATACCCATGGAGCTTATCAATTTGATACCAATGATGCCAATGAGAAAGGATTGCGAAACTGGATAAAGAATGTAACGAAGGAAGGTGTTACATCCATCTGTCCAACAACAGTTACCCAGAGCCATGAAATCCTTTCCAGGGCGTTAAAGAATGTTGCCAAGGTAGTAGAAGAAGGCTATGAAGGGGCAGAAATTGTAGGAATTCATTTTGAAGGGCCATATTTAGATATGAAATATAAAGGGGCACAGCCACCCGAATGCATTGTGAAAGGAACCATTGAAGAATTCAAGGAATATCAAAACGATGCCAAAGGATTGATCAAAGTTGTGACGATGGCATGTGAACATGATGAAAATCATGCATTGACACACTATTTATCCAATAATGGCATATTGGTATCCCAGGGGCATTCAGGGGCTAGCTATGAGGAAGCTTTATTAGCAATTGCTAATGGGGCTATGAGTATGACGCATGTCTACAATGGAATGAGCCCATTCAATCATCGAAACAATGGCCTTGTTGGAGCCGCCTATCGATGTTC
>JABUSD010000338.1 GCA_021442845.1 Holdemanella sp. | reverse complement strand
TTTTCATCTAATTCACGACAATATTTATCATACAGACATAAAGTTTCCATTTCCGGAATATCCCGATATTTTAAATCGGTAAATAAGGCAAAGTTCTGTAATAAGTAATTCCCTTGCTGTAATTTTTCAATATCAATGGAAAGATCATTTTTATATAAAGATGTAGTATCCTTATTCTCTTCTTCTCTATGCAATAAGACATAGATTGTATCACAATGCATATCTACGACTTTCATGCGTTTTCCTCCAATAGATAGTCTAACCATTTGATACATCCATCTTCATAACACGATGGAACAATCATATTGGCTCCTTTTTTACAGGCATCATTTCCATTTTCTAAAGTAACACCTAATTTAGCTGCTGCAATACACTGGGCATCACTGGTACCATCGCCAATGACGCTGGCTTCATCCCATGTCAGATGCAGCATCTCTAATAATCTTGTAGCGGATATATATTTACTTGATTGGTTGTTCACAAAATCACCCATATAAGGCGTAGAACGCGTTGCCTGGATTGGATATGTGGATTCAATGGATTGTTTAATCTCATCAAAATATTGATCCATCATTTCTTCACTGGCACTGATGCATCCTTTCCATATGGAACCATCTAAATACTTATCTGGATCATAGGTAACCATATAATCCACCATACAGTTATCTCTATCTAAATCAAAGCCTAAAGACATATGGGAACAGACACAATACTCTGGCTGGGTAAAACCAGCTTCTAGACCTTTTTCTAAGCCTTGTTTCCATAGATCTTTAATGATTTCTTTATCGACTGTATATTCAAATACAGTTGTATGGTTTATCACATCATAGACATGGCTTCCATTGCAGGACATGCAGTATCCACCATATTCATCCATATGAATCTGTTTGGCAAGTGGATAGACTCCCTGGAAGGTCCTGGCACTATTTAATACCACCATAATGCCTTTTTTCTGTAGCAGAATTAACTTTTCTTTGATTTCATCACTGACATATAAGCCAGCACTTGGATTCATTAAAGACCCATCTAAATCACAAAATATTATTTTTATCATAGTATTATCCCTTTGCAGCATTTTCAATGCATGTCAATGCGTTTAAACTTCTTGGATAGCCAATATATGGAAGGCATTGTGATACGACTTCAATTAGAAATTCCCTAGTATTTCCCATATTCATATTGGCTTTGGCATGACTTGTCAATTGCGGTTCACATCCACCCTGTGCAGACAACATGCAGAATGTAATCAGTTCCCTTTGGGCATAATCTAAACCTGTACGCGTATAATAATCCCCAAAACAATTGGCTGCCAACCAGCGATTGATATGCACTTTTTCTTCTGGACCTGTCTTATAGAAATCTTTCATACCTTGTCCAAAGATATCAATCTGTGCCTGTGCCCCTTTTTCTAAACGATTTTCAGGTGTAGTTGTAGATTGTCCTTCTAAGGGAAGAACAATCTTACATTCTTCAAAGAGGCGATTGGTTATCTTTAAAAATGGATAGATTCTAGCCATTCCTAAATAATCCGTTCCCTGATAGACAATCTCTTTAATTTCTATGGGTGTTAATCCAAAATTGATGGCAGCAGGAAGCATCTTTTCATATAAATCCATCGCCTGACATCCCATTAAAGTGGATAGGATACATAGAAAACGTGTCTTATCATCGACCAATGTTCCATGATGAATGACCTCGTCATATGCAAAATGATTGATTATTTCCATATATTCTGGATCTGTCTTATCAAATTCCGATTCAAAATGTTCATACATCTTAGTTCTATATTCTTTAATAAACATAATTATCCCTCACATTCCATTCCATTATATCAAAGAAATACTATTTTGTTTCCAATTCCTTTTATGATGTAAGATAGATAAGCAGTGGTAAATAATGAGTCATATATGTTTAATCAAGGCATCGTATGCCGATCAGAATGTAGTAAATATAAAACTCCATTAAAGGATGGAAGTGTTATCCTGTAAGATGAAAAACTGTACATATATCATTCATGCCGTTGGTTCTAATTTTAATAAAACACAACGGCCTTCAAGGAATTATTTGATGCCTATTATAATTCGCTTATGGTATTAATGAATAATCATCTACATAGTCCATTAATCAGTGCAGGAATCTTTGGGGGAAATCTTCCTAATCCTGTCGCTGAATCAACAAAACAGTGCTGTAGAGCCTATAATCCATTTATTAATACTTATCCAGAGTATGATATTGATGTCATATTATGTGCCTATGGATCCAATGAATATAGTAAGGCACGAACAGAATTTAAAAAATGGATGTAAAATCACATCCATTTTTTCTTTATTTTACTAATAATTCACAGATTTTTCTTGAATATGCGATTGGATCTTCAATCGCAAATCCTTCAATCAACAAGGCCTGATCGTATAAGACTTCTGCAATTTCCTTTACTTTTTCATTGTCTTTTTCATATAGATTTTGAAGTGTTGTAAAGATTGGATGATCTGGATTGATTTCAAGAATACGTGTTGCCTTCATATCCATCATCATATTGTCTTTTGGCATATTCGCAAAGACTCTTTCCATTTCAAAGGATACCCCTTCTCCTGCACTTAAGCAGACTGGATCATCAATTAAACGATTGGATACTTTGACTTCAATAACTTTTCCATCTAATGATTCTTTCATGAAATCCAATAGATCTTTATTGTCTGTCTTTGTCTTTTCTAAAGCTTCTTTTTCTTCTTCTGTATTTAAATCCAATTCACCTTGTGTAGCATTCTTAAATGTCTTTTCACGATATTCATGAAGAACAGACATCACAAATTCATCCACATCATCCGTTAAGTATAAGACTTCATATTCTTTTTTCTTTAATGTCTGTACAATTGGAAGCTTATCAATCAATTCTACATCTTTACCCGATACATAATAGATTTCTTTCTGTTCTTCCTTCA
>JABUSD010000315.1 GCA_021442845.1 Holdemanella sp. | reverse complement strand
GGTATTATGAAAAATTTACCAATAAAAAAACACCGAAATCGCAACTTTTAAGGTTTTCGATTTGATGAAAAAATTGATGTAAATCAATATATTTTTTTACAGTATTATTTTCAAAATTTGTTATGATTTACATAAAAAAAGGAATGATTTTACTCATTCCTTCACTATCTTATTCTGCTGGGCTGAATTGATCTTTTCCAACACCACAAAGTTCACAAGCGAAATCATCACCTAAATCTTCGAATTTTACACCTGCTTCATCTTCGTCGTAAACCCATCCACATACATCACATGTATATTTCATTGACTGTTCCTCCTTTTATTTATTTTAAGATTGCATCTGCTAATGCGTTTAATGCATCAGTGTATGAATCTTTTAAAGCTCCTTTTACTGTTACAACTGGTTCAACAATAGTAATGTTTTTCATTTCAGCAAGAGCTGCTTTCATTGTTTTGGCTGCAGCTGGTGCCCAAGATCCGTTTTCGATTAAACCAATTGTCTTGTTCTGGTAGTTCTTTAGACTTAAATGGTGTAAGAAATCAGCCATTAAAGGCATTACACCCATGTTGTAAGTTGGTGCTGCAAGAATTACTTTACCATAGCGGAATGCATCTTCCAATGCTTCTGCAGGATCTTCTCTAGCGATATCGGTAAAAGCAACCTTTGGACACCCCTTTTCAAGAAGAATTTCTTTCATCTTTTCGGCAACTTTTGCGGTATTTCCATGCATAGAAACATAAGCAATATAAACACCTTCTGTCTCAACACCATATGAACTCCATGTATTGTATTGTTTTAATACATGAGGAATTGTTTCGCTTAGAATAGGTCCATGTAAAGGACAGATTGTCTGAATGTCTAAAGTAGCTGCTTTCTTTAATACATTCTGTACCTGAACACCAAATTTACCAACGATATTGAAATAATAGCGTCTAGCTTCACAATCCCAGTCTTCTTCTACATCCAATGCACCAAATTTACCAAATGCATCAGCAGAGAACAATACTTTATCACATATATCATAACTCATCACAACTTCTGGCCAGTGCACCATAGGAGCAGCGATAAATTTTAATGTATGCTTTCCTAAATTTAATTCAGATCCTTCCTTCACGATAATCGCATTGGATAAATCGATATCATGATATAAAGGAAGTACATTCTTAGCTCCAGAAGAAGTAACTACCTGTAAAGTAGGATATTTGTCTAATAATACTTTTAGACTTGATGCGTGGTCTGGTTCAACGTGATGAACAACTACATAATCCGGTGTCTTACCATTTAAGGCAGCTTCAAGATTGTTTAAGAAGTCATCGCATTTTTTCATATCAACCGTATCCATGATTGCAATCTTTTCATCCATGATCAGATAAGCGTTATACGCAATACCATTTGGAATAATATACTGACCTTCAAATAGGTCTGTTTCATGGTCGTTTACACCAATATAAAGAATATCATTTGTTATATTCATACATATCTCCTTTTTTCTCCGTTTCTTATTATAACATCCCAATAGAATCTAAACAAAAGAAAAGCCCAATAAATTGGGATTTCTATTAGATAATAAAACTGAATATGCCAAATAGCAATGCGATTGTACCAAAAAGCAGCAGTACGGATTTTTTAGCGCTATACAAGAGTCCAATAAATTCACGAACGAAGGCATTTGGCCAGAAGTACCATTTTGTACGGCTACCGATTCCATCGGCTTTGACACCCGCTTTGCTGGCTAACATGCCACCTCTAAATACGTGGTAGTTTGTCGTAGAAAATACAATTTTGGCATCTTCTTTTTGAGCATCGATAAGTTTTTTTGAAAACTGGATATTTTCGAGAGTCGTCTTAGACTGCATTTCAGGAAGGATGCATTCAGCAGGGATTCCTTTGGAAAGAAGATAGCGTTCCATAGCTTCTCCTTCAGAAATTGGCTCATCATCTCCCTTACCACCAGATGGAATGAAGATTGCTTTCTTACCTGTTTTTTCCAATTGCTTTTCCCAGAACCAGATAGCTCTATCCACACGTCCCTGTAATAATGGGAAAAGGGTACCATCCTGTTTAATGCTGCATCCAAGAATGATGATGTAGTCTTTATCAAAGGCAGGTACTCGCTTTGCTGCGATTAAAGCACAAATCATCGTACTCAGCATAAAGGATAAGGCAAAGCACAACAAACCTATAGTTGCATATTGAAGACGCGATAGTACATGGTCAAAAAACTCGGTAAACGATGGGGTAATCGATGGTATATAAAAAGCACAGAAAACGGCTGCCAATATCGTAGCACTCAATAGGATCCCCAGAAGGTTAACAAATCGAAAGCCTTCCTTTCGAATCAGCATGAGATTACTCAAAGACAAGGCAATTCCAAATCCAACCACAAATGGTATCGTACATACAAGAAAGACTATGAATATAATCTGCAGTACAGTAAAAATCATACTGGCTGAATAATCATGGAAATTGTAAAGAACAACGGCACTAAGGATTCCTGTACAGAGAAAACTAAATAGGCAGAATAAGAAAATTCCCCCAGATTGAAGTGTCTTATAGGAATATAAATCATTCTTTATTCGTATAAAGAAATCATTGAACAACAAAATAGACAATAAGAAGAAAGAAATCATGAATCCAATTAACAGGATATGCCATTGGTTAAAGTCATAACTAAAAACTCGGGATAAAGTTCCAATGGAATTCACTTCAAATGCACTGTATGCAGTTAATTTATCATTTGAATCAAAAGTAATTATTACATTTGTCTGACCTTTCTTTAACGCATGAAAATCCAGTACATAATAATCACCATCTTTTCTTGTCCCTTTACATTCAACAATGGAATCATCGGAAAATGTAACAGTAGCGGCTTTAATGTTACGTCCAAAATCATTCACATAGTAGGAGTAATCTTTTCGATTGATAAAGAAATTTGTAAAAGTAAT
>JABUSD010000085.1 GCA_021442845.1 Holdemanella sp. | reverse complement strand
TCGAACCCGTGAATGCATGCGTGAAAGGCATGTGAGTTAACCGTTTCTCCAACGCGCCATGTATATGAAACTTGGCTTTCCCAAGTGCTCATATATATTAGCATACGGATTTTTAATTCGCAAGCCTTTTTTTAATTTTTTATTTAGCAGCTTGTGTTGTGGAAATTGTATATGTATATAAATCTCCTCTGTAGTAACAAGTTGTAAATTCAATAAGTTCACCTTTCTCGTTATAGGAAACTCTTTCACGGACAAGTACTGGCTGCTTCTTTGATATTTTAAGAGCGGCCTGTGTCTCTTCATCTGGAAGCATTGTCGAAATCTTTTCCTGGACATGCACTGGCATTCCTGTCTCTGAATAATCTAACATCGCATAGATAGACTGATCATATTTAGATGCATCCAATGGAAGATTTGTTGACAATGGGAAATAAGATACAAAATATACAATCTTTATATCATCAGCAGTTCGTACACGTTTGATACAGTATACATTCTGATTCTTTTCCATATGTAGCTTTTCTGCGATTTCCTCTGTAATAGGAACAAGATTCACAGAAATATTAGCTGTACCAGGAGTGCGGCCACGTGTACGCATTTCTTCTGTAAAAGACATGATATGGCTTAATTCTTCTTCAATTCCTGGTTGCCAGATAACGAAAGTTCCTTTTCCTCTACCTCTTTTTACCATCCCTTCCTTTTCCAGTTCAAGGATAGCTTGTCTTGCGGTAATTCTAGATACATCAAATATTTTCTGAATTTCGATTTCGCTTGGAATCTTCTGTCCTCTCTTGTATTCTCCATTTAAAATCTTCTCACGATAAATCTCTTTAATCTGGTAATAACGTGATGGTGACCCCTTTGTAACCTTTAGTGTATCCATATTGAAACCCCTTTCATTATATCTTAATAATGTTATAACATTTCTGGGGTAATTTGTCTAGATGTACGTCGTTTTTCATCAATATCAATCCACTCATCCAATGTCATTGGGATATAATCCGAATACATGCAGAAGCAGTTAATAAATTGGCAAGGTACTGATTCAATGCCTCCTCCTATCGCAACGTGTTTCTGACTCCTTAAAAAATCCTGAAAGGCATCTAGGTATTGCTGATCCTGTGTCTTATGGATATGTCCATGTAACATATATGTTTTTGCTTTTCCGAACTCATCACGTCGATATTGTCCGTTGTAACAGGCAATCGGATAATGCGATAAGATGATCTTTCTTTTATTGTCCTTTAATTCTTCATAATCCTTAATCCATTCAAATAATGATGAATCAAAATTCTTATCATTTAAAAAACGATCATGGTTTCCGCGAATCAGATATTTCTTTCCTTTCATTCTGGATAGGATTTCCATCGTTTCATCGGCTTTTCCCCATGAAAAATCACCAAGTATGATGACTTCATCATTTTTATTTACTCTACTATTCCATTGTTTGACAATGTACTCATTCATTTCTTCAACCGAGTCAAATCCTCGCTTATCCATCTGTGCATTTAAGGAACGGTGGAACAAATGAAGGTCAGCAATATAATATCGCATACTACCTCCCCCTTACTTTACTTCACAAGCATATTGCATATCTTTATAAGCCTGGATTGTCTTCTCTAAGGAAATATATTGGGATTCTTCTTCCCCTTTCTGAATCAATCCAGCTTCAATCAGCTGATTTATATCAGCCTGGATATAATCAATCATAATAATAACTTCAATGCAGTCCTCTTTAAGCTCCGCTTTTGTACTGACACCTTTAATCTTTGCATATTTTTCTTCTAAAGAATCATTCAGTTTATCGATAACCTGATCTTTATCAACATCCTCTGTGATTCCTGCTTCTTGAAAGCTGACCGTAAATCGATTCTGGAATTTCTGAATTTCATCTTCTTTGGCAAACAAAAGGATCTCTTCGTCTTTCTGTGTACACTGCATAGTAACTTCTTCTATTTTTTCTTCCTTTTTACTATCGTTTATTCTTGTACATCCTGCCAGAATAAACATAAGCAATAAACATTGTAAATATTTCATATATGTAGTTTATCATATTTTTAATTCATAGAGAAAGGCTAGCATCTTATTGATTCTAGCCTTCTATAGTTATAATCCCCATTTTTCAGTAAATGTCTTATAATCTTCACTTTTCTTGAATTCTTCAATTACTTTGTTTAGTGCTTCCATTAATTCTTTATTGTCTTTGTTTCCAATGGCATAATATGTATTTTCTTCTAATGTCTTTACTTCCTCTTTAAGGATCTTGAAGTCTTTATATTCTTTTGCATCTGCTTCATTAAGGAAACATGCATCCATTTTCTTTGCTTTGGAACTCTGCATGAATGCATTTATATCTTCAACGGATTCGATTGTAATTGTATCATCCGTTGCCTTCATTTCATTGGCAACCTTCTCACATGTAGAACCTGTCTGTACAACAATTGTCTTTCCTGTCAAATCCGATAATTTAGTAATATCGCTTCCCTTTGGAACAACACATACCAGAGCAGAACCATAATAGGCATCAGAATAACTTACCTGTTTTGCTCTTTGTTCATCATATGTGAATCCTGAAATTCCTAAATCAATCTTATCTTCCTGAACCGATGAAGTAATTGTATCAAAGTCCATTTCTTTCCATTCAACGATATAGCCATCGCTCTTTAGTTTCTCAGCAATCCATTTGCTCATCTCAAAATCAAAACCAATGATTTCCCCATCTATATTCTTGGATTCAAATGGTGGATAATCGGGTGATATTCCAATATAAATTTTTTCTTTTTCCTTTGTAACACCACATCCAAACAATACAAATGTCATCGTAGCAGTTAAAATTGCATTTACTATTCTTTTCATGCATTTTATCCCTTCGTTAGTTTTTCAGTGCCTGCATTGGGGCTGGAATACGTCCACCACGATTGATCATGACAGCATTTTCTGTCTGGTTGACTGGCAT
>JABUSD010000381.1 GCA_021442845.1 Holdemanella sp. | reverse complement strand
TTGTAGATTTATTTTTAGACAAGGAAAACGGAATTGATATTGGATTAAAGATTAAAAATCTAAAGACAAATTGTAAGATCATCATCATTTCATCTAACCAGAATTATGTAATGGATGGTTATAAAATCAAAGCGGAACGATATTTTTTAAAGCCAATCGATGAAAAGCAATTTATATTCGAAATGAAAGAAATCATGCAGGAATACTTTTATGATGCATATGGCTTTATTGATAAAAAGATATCAGAACATAAGATATATATTCATGAAATAGTATATATTGAATACATGAATAAATGTACTATCCTTCATTGCACAGACAATCGCATATATAAGACACCCTATCCTTTAAAATACTGGATTGAAAAGTTAAATAAATTAGGATTTCAACAATGCTACAAATCCTATGTAATAAATAAAAAATATATTGATAATATAAATAAAGCGGATATTGTTTTGAAGAATAAGGAGCGAATTCCATTATCAAGACATTACCTTAAGACATTAAAAAGTTTGTAAGTAGCCAAATAGAATTCTATTGGCTTTTTTTATAGAATCATATTCATATATAAAATGATGAATTATAATGAATATACAAAAGAGGGAAAGACAATGTTAGAAAAAGTAAAAAGATTTCAAAACCTATTAAAGGAAAAGCATATAGATGTTTACTATATACCTAATAGTGATGCACATGATAGCGAGTTCTTAAATGATTGTTTCAAGGTAAGAGAATATATGTCAGGATTTACAGGATCCAGTGGGGATATGGTTATTACCCAGGATAAAGCGGTTGTATGGTCAGATGGAAGATATTTCATTCAGGCACAGAAACAGTTAGAGGGTACTGGAATTGATTTCTATCATTTAAATGATAAGGAATATCCTACTATCGAAGAATATATTGAAACGAATCTACCAGAGAATGGAACACTTGGATTTGATGGAAAAGTGGTAAAGGCAAAATGGTTTGATAGTTTATATAAACAATTGGAATATAAGAATATCTATTATGCCTATCAATCCGATTATGTCAATGAAATCTGGAAGGACAGGCCTGCTTTTCCTATGTCGAAAGCATTTCTGTTGGATGTTAAATATGCTGGAAGATCTATGGAATCAAAGCTGAAGGATGTACGTAAGGAAATGAATAAAAGAAATGTATCAAGACACATTCTTACGACATTGGATGATATCGCATGGCTTTTAAATATACGAGGAAAAGATGCAGAATCCAATCCTGTTTTATTATCTTATGTAGTGGTGGAAATGGATCGGGTTATCTTATATGTCAAAGAAGAAAAGATTACCGATATTAAATCGTATTTAATAGAGAAGAATGTCATTGTTAAAGATTATGAAGATATCTATGACGATGTAAAGACATTTAATGATGTATGGATTGATTATGAACGTATTAATAGTGCTTTAGTATTGAATATGAATACAAAACTTCATAAAGAAGTGACATGTATTGAAATGATGAAAGCCATAAAAAATGAAATAGAAATTAAAAACTCATTAGAATGCCAGATACGGGATTGTGTAGCTTTAACCCGTTTTATGAAATGGTTAAAGGAAAATGTCTATACTGAAACCATTACAGAATTAAGGGCAGCTAAGTATTTAAATGACTTACGAAGAGAAATTGATGATTATATCGAAGTGGGGTATGGACAGATTGCTGCTTATAATGAGAATGCAGCTATGATGCATTATCAGGCAACCGAAGCGAATTATTCCATATTAAAGAAGGATGGTATTTTTCTAATTGATTCAGGTGGACAGTATCTAAGCGGAACAACCGATATCACTAGAACCATTGGATTTGGAAATGTAGATAAACAATGGAAGATTGATTTTACGACTGTTTTGATTTCGCATGCCCAGTTAGCGCAGTTAAAGTTTTTAGAAGGATGTTCAGGCATGACTATTGATATTATTGCCAGACAGCCAATATGGGAAAGAGAACTGGATTATCAATGTGGAACGGGACATGGCATTGGATATCTTTTAGGCGTTCATGAAGGGCCACAGGGGATTCGATGGTATAAGGCATTGAACCGAAAAGAAGATACTATATTAAAAGAAGGTATGATTGTGACAAATGAACCGGGTATCTATATCAAGGGAAGTCATGGGATTCGTACCGAAAATGAAATGGTAATAAGAAAAGGTGTTAAGAATGAATATGGACAGTTCTTATACTTTGAAACAATGACATTCTGTCCTATTGATCTGGATTTGATTGATATGGATACATTGGATAAAAAGACTCGCTTATGGTTAAATGCATACCATAAACAAGTCTTTGAAAAACTATCACCTTATATGAATAAAGAAGAGGTGGAATGGCTACGCCATTATACCCGTGAAATCTAGGATTATCTTAACAAACAATAAGGAAATAACCGCTAGAATAATGATGCGTACAAGCTTGCTGCCATTCTTTAATACCATGCCAGAACCAACGTAGTGGCCTGCAATGCTGAATAGGGATGCACATAAACCTAATGGGATTAAAACGGTTCCGTTCATCAAAAAAATCGCAAGGGATGTAACATTGCTGGTCAGATTGACCAGCTTTGTATTTCCAGCTGCCTGTAATACATTCATCTTAGCGAGTGCTGTATAGGCTAAGATTAAAAACGTTCCTGTACCTGGACCATAGATTCCATCATATCCCCCAATTAGAAAGGAAGCGATGATGACAATGTTTCGCTGTTTTTTAAAGGGGATGGATTCAGCTGGTTCCAGATCTTTTTTTCTTAATACCTGAAAGGCAACAATAGGAAGAATCACAATCAGGATTCCTTTGAACATCGATTCGTTAATCAATAAAGATATATTGGCACCAATGGATGATCCAATCATGGCTGCAAGAATGCTTGGAATCGCAATCTTTCGATTAAAGTTACCTTGTTTACAGATTCGAAATGTAGATACAGCTGTTCCTGTTG
>JABUSD010000019.1 GCA_021442845.1 Holdemanella sp. | reverse complement strand
AAGATGGTCTTCTTCTTTGATGAAGCCCATATCTTATTTAATAATGCCAGCAAGTCATTATTATCAAAGATTGAACAGGTTATAAAACTAATCCGTTCAAAAGGGGTTGGAATCTATTTTATTACCCAGTCGCCTGCTGATATTCCTGATGAAGTATTGGCACAGCTAGGCAATAAGATTCAGCATGCCTTGCATGCCTATACACCAAAGGAACAGAAAGCTGTGAAAGTGGCATCGGAATCGTATCGTGCCAATCCAGCTTTTAATACCTATGAGGAATTGTTGAATCTTGGAATTGGACAGGCACTTGTATCGGTATTGGATGAAAATGGTATTCCAACCGTCGTAGAAAAGACAAAGATCTGTCCTCCACAATCGTTCATGGGAACCATTGATGAAAATATGCGTAAATCATTGATTGAAAATGACTTTGCCTATATGCGCTATGCCCAGAGTATTGATAGAGAATCTGCTTATGAAATCTTAACGAAAAAGGTAGAAGAAACGCTGCAGAAAGAACAGGAGGCCAAACAGGCTGCCTTAGATGCCAAACAGAAAGAAAAGGAAGAAAAAGAAGCTTTAAAATTAAAGGAAAAAGAAGAAAAGGCAAAACAGAAAGAACTTGAAAAACAGGAAAAGGCAAAGAAGCAGGCGATGAATCGTGTGGGAAGCAGTGCTGCTTCTACAATCGGAAGGGAAATTGGAAATACATTTGGAAAGTCAATTGGAGGAAGCTTTGGTAAAAAACTAGGAGGAAATGTAGGATCTTCCATAGCTCGTGGTATTTTCTCTACATTATTAAAGTAGGATTATGAAACATGTCATTGTGGTAGGAGGAGGACCTTCCGGTATTATGGCTGCCTATAGTGCAGCCATGCAGGGACATAAGGTCACTCTTTTTGAAAAGAATAAACAGATGGGAAAGAAATTATTGATGACAGGCAATGGCCGTTGTAATGTGACCAATAGATGTGATATACAGGCTTTCCTGACAAAAGTGAATCACAACCCTAAATTTCTATATAGTGCATTGAACAGTTTTAACAGTGAGGATTTATTAAAACTGCTACAAAGATATCAATGTCCAACTAAGGAAGAGGATCACGGAAGAATGTTTCCTGTATCCAATAAAGCTATGGATGTCTTATATTCCTTTGGTGAAATGCTGCATGAAAAAGGGGTTGAAATCCATTGTGAAGAACCGGTAATCTCTTTACTTGTAGATGAAGGCACTTGTATTGGGATTAAAACGATAAAGGCTGATTATAAGGCAGATGTCATCATTGTATGTACTGGTGGAAATAGCTTTCCGAATACGGGTTCAACAGGAGATGGCTATGTCATGGCTAGACGTATAGGACATACCATTACACCTTTATTTCCATCCCTTGTATCCTTAGAGGTAAGAGAAGATTTTATTAAAGATTTACAAGGCCTTGTCTTAAAGGATGTATGTATTACCATTCCTAAATTAAAAAAGAAAGCTTTTACAGGGGATGTTCTTTGTACGCATTATGGAATCAGTGGTCCCATCATTCTAAATCTAAGTGGTTTATTGGACTTTGATAAGAATAAGGAATATATCTTTAGACTGGATTTAATGAAAGATAAAAGTATTGAAGAACTGGATGATTATCTAATCCATCTATTTTCAAAGAATCCCAATAAAAAGATATCCAATGTATTAATGGAAGTCTTTCCTAAAAGACTGGTTCCAATCCTATTAAAACAGCTTCATATTAATGAACATATCTATGTCCATAGTGTAAAGAAGGAAGAAAGAAAAAAGATAGTAGAAACCGTTAAGAATTTAGAAATAACCATCACATCCACAAGAAGTTTTGAGGAAGCGATGATTACTAAAGGAGGCATCAGCTGCAAGGAAATCAATCCAAACACAATGGAATCCAAGAAGATACAGAATCTTCGCTTTGCGGGTGAAATACTGGATGTAGATGCCTGTACAGGTGGATATAATCTACAGATTGCCTGGTCAACAGGGTATCTGGCTGGAAAAATTTAATACTTTTTTGATAAAAAATGCAATTCAGTACGTATATAAGAATGGGTAGTTTTCAAAACTATCCTTTTTTCATGTGGGAAAGGAGGAAATGCATGAAAATCACAAAAGATACACTGTTCCAGATTCTCTTCAACATGGGAGATGAAATATCCAGACTGAGTGTTATTTCATTGATTCATAATCTGATTCCAGAGGATATCTCGGATTTACAATTTGTAAATCCCAACTTAAAATCCAATTTTCTACAAGGCAAGAATATCATTCTGGATTGCCTATTAACGGATTCCAATCATTTGATCGGGGTTGAAATGCAGCTGAAAAGAAGCTGTGAATTTGAAAACAGGGCTTTGTTCTACAAGGCAAGGATGGAAGAATCTGTGTTAAAATCAGGGGATGGATACAACCTCTATAAGAAGACCTATTCCATCTGGTTTATTGATTTCATTCTTCATGACAAAGGCAACTACGTGAACACAACACAGTTTCGCTATGAAGATGGAACCCTATTCTCTGATAAAGAGACAATCATTCTCATTGAGCTTCCAAAGGTAAACAAAGTGGATGAAAATAGCTCAGATTTAACCTGCTGGTGCTATGTTCTAAATCACTATGAAAAGGGAAAGGAGGATGATAAAATAAAGATGATTAGAGATAGAATTCAATCTATTGATAGAACATTAAAGGTGGGGGATGAAATGGAAACAAATGACATGAATCAATTGTGTAAATCGATTCAGGAGGTACAATCTATCTTCGATAAACGTGATGCCTACTTTGAAGGAAAAGCTGAAGGAAAAACGGAAGGAAAACAAGAAAATCGTGTTGAAGTTGCCATTGGTATGTTAAAGGAAAAGCTTCCACTGGATTTAATTGTAAAGATTTCATCTTTAAGTATGGAAAAGGTATTGGAACTTCAGAAAACTTTATAGAAAAGTCTTTAATTAAAAAGGCTTTTCCTTTTTTTTTGAATT
>JABUSD010000130.1 GCA_021442845.1 Holdemanella sp. | reverse complement strand
AGAAATCGAATGGTGAAATGATTTCAAGAAAAGTGCTTTGATATCACTTTGAGCTGATCTTCTGAAATAGAGTAAGAAGATCCGGACTCCCCGTTATGGAATTGAGTGTTCTCTATATAGAGAAAAGTAAGGTGGTACCGCGTTAAAACGTCCTTCAAGCAGGGCGTTTTTTTTATGATAAGAAAGGAAGGAATATTCAATGGACTACAAAGAAACGTTACACATGCCAAAGACTGGTTTTGAAATGCGTGGAAATCTGGCAAAGAAAGAACCAGGAATCCAAAAGAAATGGTTAGATATGCATCTATATGAAAAAATGCTGGAACAAAGAAAAGATGCCGAACCATTCGTATTGCACGATGGGCCTCCATATGCCAATGGAGATATCCATTTAGGACATGCTTTAAATAAATCATTAAAGGATGTCATCAACCGTTCTCGTTATATGATGGGAAATAAGATTGAATTCATTCCAGGATGGGATACACATGGTTTACCAATTGAAACAGCCGTTACAAAATTAGGGTATGACCGTAAGAAAATGCCATTAGCTGAATTCAGAAAGATCTGTAATGACTATGCTTTAGAACAGGTTGAAAGACAGAAGGCAGGATTTATCTCATTAGGAAGTATTGCCGATTATGATCACCCATATCTAACTTTACAGAAAGGCTTTGAAGCCAAACAGATTGAAGTATTTGGTGTCATGGCAACAAAGGGATTGATCTATAAAGGATTAAAACCAGTTATCTGGTCACCATCATCAGAATCTGCCTTAGCAGAAGCTGAAGTCGAATATAAAGATGTAAAGAGCCCAACAATCTTTGTGAAGTTTGCGGTTAAAGATGGAAAAGGTGTTTTGACAAATGAAGACAACTTTGTCATCTGGACAACAACACCATGGACAATTCCAGCAAACTTAGGTATTTCCGTACATCCAAATTTCAATTATGCTCTTGTGAAGACAGAAGCTGGAAATCTGGTTATGTTAGAAGAAATGGTCAATGATTTATGTGACCAGTTCAAATTGGAACAAAGAGATGTATTAAAGACATTCAAAGGAAGTGAATTTGAATATATCACTTGTACGCACCCATTGTATCCAGAAAGAGAATCGGTATTGATGTGTGGGGATCACGTTACAGCCGATGCTGGTACAGGATGTGTTCATACAGCCCCTGGATTTGGTATGGATGACTTCATCATCGGTATGAAGTATAACTTGCCAGTCTATGTCAATGTTGATGAAAAAGGATGCATGATTGATTCAGGTGAAGATTTAGATGGTTTATATGTAGAAGATGCCAATAAGGTAGTCATCACAAAATTATCAGAATTGAACTGCTTATTAAAGGTACAGACAATTGTCCACTCATATCCACATGACTGGCGTACAAAGAAACCAGTCATCTATCGTGCTACAACACAGTGGTTCGCATCGATTGATAAGATTCGTAATGAATTATTGGAACAGATTCATGCCGTAAAATGGACACCAGCCTGGGGTGAACAGAGAATGCACAACATGATTGCCGATCGTGGTGACTGGTGTATTTCAAGACAGAGAGCATGGGGTGTACCAATTCCAATTATCTATGGAGAAGATGATACACCATTAATTGACAAGGCAATCTTTGATCATGTAGCTGCATTATTCAATGAATTTGGTTCCAATGTATGGTTTGAAAGAGAAGCTAAAGATCTATTACCAGAAGGATATACAAATGAACATTCACCAAATGGTATCTATCGTAAAGAATTAGATACAATGGATGTATGGTTTGATTCTGGATCATCTCATACAGGATGCGTCATTGAACGTGGGCAGAAATATCCGGTTGACTTGTATTTTGAAGGATCTGACCAGTATCGTGGATGGTTCAACTCTTCCTTAATCGTAGGTACTGCTGTTCATGGCGTATCTCCATATAAAGAAGTATTAAGCCATGGATTCGTAATGGATGAAAAAGGACAGAAGATGTCTAAATCTTTATGGAATGCCGTTGCACCTGGTGAAATCACAAAGAAATATGGAGCCGATATCCTTCGTCTATGGGCATGTTCCGTTGACTATCAGGCCGATGTATCAATGGGACAGAATATCTTAAAACAGGTATCCGATAACTATCGTAAAGTACGTAATACATTCCGCTTCTTAATTGCCAACTTAGATGACAATACATTCACAGCGAAAGATTGTTTACCATATAATGAATTAAGCGATGTCAATAAATATGTATTGGTACAATTACAGGATGCCGTTACTTATGTTAAGAAAGCGTATGTAGAATATCGTTTCTCGGATATCGTTTCTTACTTATCAAACTTAATGACAAATGTATTAAGTGCTTACTATATGGATTATACAAAGGATATCCTATATATTGAAAAAGTTGATGCGAAATCAAGAAGAGAAGTACAGACAGTATTATATACTGCATGTGAAGTATTAACAAAATTATGGGCACCAATCTTATGCCATACAGCAGAAGAAATCAATAACTTCATGAAGTTCAATGAAGAATCTATCCATTTAGAAAGTTTCAAAGAATTAGACTTAGATTTCAATTGCGATGAAATCAAAGAAAAGATGGCTGTATTATTTGAAATCCGTAAAGATGTATTCAAGGCATTGGAAGAAGTACGTAATGAAAAACTAATTGGTAAGCCATTAGAAGCGCATGTTGTCTTAAATGTTAATGATAATCAGAAAGCGATTATTGATGAATTGTTAGACAATGTTGCCCAGTGGTTTACCGTATCAAAAGTATCGTTTACAGATGTAGAATTAAAGCCATATGAAGTATGTCAGGTAAAAGTTGTAAAAGCCGATGGACATGTATGTCCACGTTGCTGGAACTATACAGAAGCTGACAATGAAGACGGTCTATGTGATCGCTGCGTTGCTGCATTAGCTTAATCGATTAAGAGAATATTGAAAAGATATTCTCTTTTTTTGTCTATTTTATAGATACATATCCATAAATTACAAGATGC
>JABUSD010000259.1 GCA_021442845.1 Holdemanella sp. | reverse complement strand
CTATTAGCCAATCCGATTATCACCGAAATCCAAAGAGTTTCCCAGCCTTATAAGTTAGCCAACCGTATGTTTCATCCTGAAGATACCATTGTCGATGTCAATGGAATTGCCATTGGCGGAAAGAATATTGTCATGATTGCTGGACCGTGTTCGGTAGAAGGACAGGAACAGATTAGTCGCATCGCTAACAAAGTAAAGGAGGCCGGTGCCCATATATTACGCGGGGGAGCCTATAAGCCACGAACATCCCCATATGCTTTCCAGGGTATGGGAACAAAAGGGATTCTTGCCCTGGTCAATGCCCGCAACAAGACAGGACTTCCAATCGTTTCGGAATTGATGGCCATTGAAAATCTGGATGAATTTGTGGAGAATGTAGATATCATTCAGATTGGTGCCCGCAATATGCAGAATTTCGATTTATTAAAAGCGGTTGGCAAGACAAGAAAACCGGTGCTTTTAAAGCGTGGCCTTGCCAATACCATTGAAGAATGGATTATGGCAGCGGAATATATCATGTCACAAGGAAATCCCAATGTCATCTTCTGTGAACGTGGTATCCGTACCTTTGAAAAATATACTAGAAATACCCTGGATTTAGCCGTCATTCCCATCATCAAGGAAAGAACCCACCTGCCAATTGTGATTGATCCATCCCATGCAGCTGGGGATTATAAATTGATTGAATCTTTATCATTAGCTGCCATTGCCGCTGGTGCTGATGGTTTGATCATTGAAGTCCATGACGATCCTATCAACGCCTGGTCGGATGGAGCCCAATCCTTAAAGCCAGATAAATACGCAGACCTTATCAAAAAAGGCAAAGCCATTGCCCAGGTCATTGGAAGAGATATATAAAAAAACGAGCCGATTTTGCTCGTTTTTTTCTTATTCAAATGGGAATTTGAAATCTAAGTTCAATTCATCACGTAACTGGATGAATTCTTTCTGTAGCGAATCTCCAAGTGGAACCCCTTTGTCTTTACGATATTGCCATGCAAGGTATTCCTTTTCTCCTGCTGTATAGATATGTTCCTGTCCAGGTGCTTTCTTTGATGCACGAAGTCCACGGCAGATATCTCCTGCAGTTTTCTTGAATGTATCCAATCCCATGAAGAATTCAGGGTTGATGACAAAGAAGAAGTGTCCTAAGCTATACATTCTCTTTTCACCAGTTTCTGACATACCGCTTAATGCCTTTAGGAACTGTCCACCAGCTAAAGCAGCACTTAGAATTTCCACAACCGTTGTATATCCATATCCTTTGAATCCTGCTGTTTCTTCTCCTAATCCACCTAATGGAAGAAGAGCTGCCTTTCCAGCACGCATATCTTTTAGAATCTTTCCAGAATCCGTTAAAGTTTCTCCAGATTCAGATACAACACATCCAGCTGGTGTCTCTTTTCCTTGTCTCTCATAGAATTCGATCTTACCATTCTGAATGATACATGTTGCACAGTCTAAGTTGAATGGGAATTCTTCATCCGTTGGCATTGTGAATGTCATTGGGTTTGTTCCCATCATTGGTTCTACACCAAAAGTAGGGGCAACACTTGGTCTGGCATTTGTTCCAGTAATTCCAACCATTCCTGCTTTTTCCGCCATTCCTGACCAGTAACCAGCAATTCCATAGTGTGTTGAATTGGTAATAGCTCCACCTGCCATACCATATGTCTTTGCCTTTTCAATCAGCATTTCCATCATCTTGTGTGAGGCCACCATGCCCATGCCGTTATTGGCGTCCATTACCACGGTGGTAGGTGTTTCTTTTACGATATCGATCTTCGTTACCGGAAGAAGGGTACCGTTTTTGATACGATCCAGATAAATCGGTTTGAAACGGTTGCAGCCATGACTTTCGATGCCTCGGCGATCCGATTCCAGCAGGACATCGGTGCAGATCTTTGCGTCCTCCTCCGGAACACCGTAAGCTTTGAAGACATCTACCATAAAATCATTGACAAGTTCCCATGCTACGTAAGGTCTTGTTTCAACTGTATTGCTCATTGTTTTATATACCTCCTGTAATTGATAATTAATTTGTTTCTCACAGGATTGTGAGAGCTGCACTGCAGCGCCGGAATCCGTAAGCAATTCCGCTACACAGAACTGTCTAAAAGCTATAAGCTGTGCTTGTCGGCGCGGGATTGCGCCTGCTTGTACACTTCATCATCAGCCCGTGCACCGATTACAACAATAAGCATCTCGGTATCAGTGCGAATCAGTTTATACACGATTCGCAGACCGGCGTTTTTCAGTTTTACCTTAAGAAAACCGGAAAGATTGGTCCGACTGTGGTTTCCAAGAGGTTTTCCATATCCGCCTTCGATATCCGGGAGAGGATTCCTGCTTATCTTTTTGATGGCTTTCTGAATAAGAACCCGCTGGCTGCCGTCTAAATGCGTCAAATCTTTTTCGGCCTCTGGAAGGAACACGACTTTCCAGTTCATTCGAATTCTACCTCCTCGAAATCCGTAAGATCCGCATCGGAAATGCCAAGTCGGCGATTCATCTCTTCCATAGAAATCGTGGAGTCGGAAGTATAGTGATTCATACGTTCAGCTGCAAGTGTCAGCAACCGGGCATCGTTTACTTCGTCCATCAGGCAAACATATTCTTCAGGTGAAAGAAGAACAACTTCAGGAGAGTTGTTTTTCATTACAACCTTTGCACCGGTACGCTTTACTTCGGCAAAAATCTTTCCGGCCAGACCTCTGTTAAAAAGAGAAATCGAAAAAGAATCTCTTAATTTTTGATATTGACGGAAGCTGTATAATCGGTGAATGTAAATTCAGAAGAGAAAAAATCGATAAGGATGTTTACGTATCCTTGAAAAGAAAAGCAATGTTGATTTCCGGTAAATACAGAGTTAAAAAATTTCTTCTGTTTTCTTTAAGCGGTTATTCGAAATACATTAATGAAATGAACGATGAAGACACTGTTTTACTCACGCTGAAAAATTTGTACGAATAGGGAAGGTGAAATTTCTGTTTTCTTCCAGCATTT
>JABUSD010000386.1 GCA_021442845.1 Holdemanella sp. | reverse complement strand
ATTTTACTCATTATGAAAAAAGTAAGAATATTGTTTGTATATCCAATATTATAATTTCCTAGTTTTATCAGATGGTTTACATGATACTTTTCAGGATGTTTTAATATTGTCTTTACCCGTTTGGTATTCCCTGTCGTTGATTTTACTTCTAGTAATGTGCATTCTCCTTTATAACGTATTACAAAATCAATCTCTAATCCTGAGTCCTTATGAAAGTAATACAGTTTCCGTCCCATCTTTGTAAAGATATCAGCAATTAAACATTCAAAAATAGCACCTATATAACCAAGAAGATTTCCTTGTAGAATATCATACTGACTACCATCCTCAAGCATAGAGATAAACAAACCTATATCATGCATATAAACTTTAAAGACATCCGATTGGGCCATTCCATCTAAAGGAAGTTCTGTATTTGTGATGTTGTAACAACGAGCAATAATACCAGCATCCTCAATCCATTGTATGCTTCCGATAAATCTTGATGCAGTGGGACTTTTTTATAAAATCAAAACTTTTCCTATAAAATACAAATAAGGAGCCTAAAGCTCCTTATTCTATTCTTCACAGATACTGAATGAATAATCATCAAAATCCGCAATTAATGTAAGTGAATGCTCCCCTTTTAGATACATGAAGACAAGGGAGTGATCTTCCATAATCACTTGCAGATCATCATAATCCTTAAAGATAGGATGGGTATTTCTTAGACGAAGAAGCTGTAGCTGTTTTAAGACAATGCCTTCTTCTAAGAGATCTTCCATATACTCCCAGGATAGGTTGGTACGATTAATCTCTTTATGCCCTCGTTCTAAAGCCTCATAGTCATTGATTCCTGCAAATAGATCCAGATACCATACCTGTGGTGTTCCTGGCATGAACATCTGAATGGCTCGACAGAAGATCAGTTTCTGTTCTTCTTCTCCTAGAGCACTGAAATAGGTTGCGTTAACCTGGTAATACATATTCTTCTTACCATCCAGATTCTTGACATATCCGCCATTATCCACAATATATTTCATTGTCTTCTGGATCTGCTCTTCTGGTAGCAATCCTTTTAAATCCAATACGGGAATGCCATCATGGCACCCTAACATATTGACTGTCTTTAAGCCTTTATCAATGATTTCATTGGCCCAGTTATATAGATAGGTTGGATCATGTGCCATCGTGGCATGAATCAATAACCCTGGCAAGAAGAAATCATAGACAAGATACCCTTTATTTCCAATGATTTCATATTTCTTTTCACTATAGGATGCATGAATTTCAGGTAATAATTGTAAGTTGTATTTATCAGCGAATTTCGATACCTTACTTAATGTATCCCATGTTTCTGGTTCATTTAAGAAATTTGGTTTTCCTACCTGTTTTGGTGCATAGGCAAAGGCATCCAGACGTACAATGGAAGCCCCATAATCGGCTAACTGTTTTAATGTTTCATCATAAAACTGCCAGACTAATGGAGACTGGATATTGACATCCATCTGTCCTAGATACGTTTTCTTTCCATTTTCTTCTTTTACTTCGCTATAGAATGTATTCCAGTATGGCACTTTTTTGCCATCGGGAAATTCTACCTGTAATAATGGCAGTCCTGGCTTTCGAAAGAACATTAAAGATAGATATTTATCATCGGGTATGATAACTCCTTCTTCATTCATTTCACCAGCATCTTTCCAGAATTCATTCCAGTTGATAAAGAAATCCTTATATCTGGAATTTTCGCCATTCTTAATCAAATCCTGAAATTGTGGGGATAATACACTACAGTGATTCAGGATGAAATCCAGTTTTAATTGAATTCCCATCTTCTTTAGCGCTTCTAAATCTTCTATAGTAGCTAAACTTGTTTCAAGGCCATAATCCTGTACACTAAATCCTCTATCCAGATCACTATGATATAGACTTGGAAGAATATAATAACCTGAAAATGTATTCATAAATTCTGGTCTCTGTAACAGTTTTACAATTTCTTTTAGGCTTCCTGCCATACTATCTGGATAGCTATTTAATATAGGTCCCATTAATCCATTCCTTTCATGACTTCACAATATGTTTCATAAGAAATCATTTCATTATCTCTTGTCATAATCAATTTGGCATTTTTTGCCTGGTTATGTAATTTCTTCTGTTCGATTTCAAGTACCATCTTCACAAATGGAGAATCGGCACCGGCATCTCTTCCTCTTGCCTTTCTGAATTCTAAAGTTTCTTCTGGTGTTGAATTCAAAAGGATTGGTAAATCCACCTGGCTTAATTCACTGGATAATCCATGTGTCCATTCTAAGATGAGCACCTGAATATTTGTGAAGTCTTTTGAATCATACCAAAGTGATGTTTCATCTCTTCCCATTCGTTTTAGATTGATTGTAGATACACCTTCTTTAAATTCTTTTAAGATGGCATCCAGTTCATCAAAACGGATTTCATTTCCAGTTCCTAAATATCCTTTTAAGCCTTCACATCCGGCATTGTAGTAATCTTCTAACCAAGGATACGTTTCAAATAGAGCTGTATTACTGTCGTTATTTTCCGTTTGAATCTGTTTTAATAGTGCTTTTACTTCACTTGTATAAGCACTTGTTTTCGCAAGACCACGTGTTGCGCTATCTCTATATGTATGAAGTCGTTCCGCATCGTTATATTCTGGTATACGTCTTGGATAGTTATCGCCTGATAATGTATAAGCACCAATGCCATGGCTATTTAAATAGTATGTAAATAAAGAAGCAATGCATGTTTTTCCTACACCAGAACCACCACAGATAGAAATGACTACCTTATCCTGTTTTTCAAATAGCTTTTCCAATTCTTTGATGACATAGGGAAATAGGATGTCAGCTTTTTCTGTAACTTCTTTACCAATTGTGACAGGATCGGAAGGCATATCTCCTTGAGGAATATCAGCGGGTACTTCCATTCCTTTCCAGTTTTCTAAAGACTTAAGCTTTTTCTGCATAATCTTTCCTTTCCTTTTATTTGAAATTCTTTTTAGCGAAATTCCA
>JABUSD010000061.1 GCA_021442845.1 Holdemanella sp. | reverse complement strand
CACAACAACTGGTCTTTCTCTACCGATAGCGGTGAAAATGTATTGGAACCAGGATCCAATCCACAGGATAACATCCGTTTCCTTATCACATTAGCCGCTATTATCAAAGCGGTTGATGAATATCAGGATTTATTAAGAATCTCCGTTGCAGGTGCTGGAAACGATCACCGATTAGGTGCCAATGAAGCTCCACCTGCCATTGTATCTATCTACTTAGGGGATGAATTAACGGCCATTCTTCAAGCCATTGAAGCTGGCAAGGAATATGTCGATCGTATTGATCGTAAATTGGAATTAGGTATTTCAGCTTTACCTCCAATTTCAAAGGATACAACCGACCGTAACCGTACAAGTCCATTTGCCTTTACTGGTAATAAATTTGAATTCCGTATGTTAGGATCCAGTGACAACATCTCCTGCTGCAATACGATTTTAAATACCATTGTAGCGGAAGAAATGACACAGTTTGCCAATGAACTGGAATGTTATGGAAAAGATGATATTACGAATGTAATTATCCAGATTATCCGTAGAACATTAAAGAATCATAACCGTATTGTATTCTCTGGCAATGGATATTCGGATGAATGGCACAATGAAGCAATAAACAACCGTGGTCTTACGGAATTAAAGACAACAGCGGATGCCCTTCCTCACTATACCGACCCTAAAAATATCGCCTTGTTTGAAAAGCACAGCGTATATAAACCAAGCGAACTTCATGCCCGTGAAAACATTCTATTAACCAATTATGTACAGTTGATCACGATTGAAGCGCGTACCATGTCTTATATGCTTCGCAAGCAGATTCTTCCTGCCATCTTTGAATATGAAGCAAAACTTGCCGGTATCATTCAGACAAAGAAGGCATGTGGCATTTCTTCTCCAATGGAAGAAAAGCTTCTATTGAAAATCAATAAGCCATTGGAAGAAGTATCCGATCTTCTTCAACAGCTGGATGATATGATAGACATGAAATTCTTAAATGAAAAGGAATCATCGCGCTTTGTTGCTGACAAGATGCTTCCATTAATGAATGAAATCAGACGATTGACAGATTCCATGGAAAATAATGTTTCCAAGGATGCATGGCCAATCCCTGATTATAACGATATCCTATTTAAATCAATGGAATAACTTAAAAAGAGGCGCCACGCCTCTTTTTAGTTGGTTTTCTTTCCGGTTGACATCATCACTAATACATTGTATCCGATGGATACAAACCAGATATCCAGCCTATGCTGGATTGTTTTTTCATTGATTCGATCCGGATGGATATTGTTTTCTTCGTTTATTTCATACGGATGGCTGGAGTCATATTCCTGTTTATCCTTCATATGCATCATCTCCTAGTCTTATAATATCGCATGAAAATAAAAAATCGATAAAAATGTTACCACGGTAACATTTTTGGACAAAAAAACGACCTATTTTACCAGGTCGTCTACTGTTATATCTAATAATTCAATGAGTTTGATCGGATTCATTTCAATCTGCATACCAATCTTTCCAGCACTGAATAGAATTGTATTTTCATCTAATATCGATTCATGAATGAATGTCTTATATTGTTTTTTCATAGCTAAAGGTGAACAGCCTCCACGTACATAGCCCGTTACTTTCATGATATCCTTTACTGGTATCATTTCTACACTTTTCATATTGGAAACTTTGGCACATTTCTTAAGATTCAATTCTTTATCCACAGGAAGCATGAATACAAAGTATTCCTTTGTATTGGAAATCGTTACCAATGTCTTGAATACGGTATTGACATCCTGATTTAATAGATTGGCAACTGTAAGTCCATCCACAGCCTCTTTTCCATGAGGATATTCATGCACTGTATAATCCATGGAATGCTGATCTAGAATACGCATAGCATTTGTCTTCTGGATTTTCATATTATACTCCTTTTGCCTTTTCAATGATGCTTTGGGCAACCATTACTTTTGTCATAGAGTTATCCATCGCAAGCTTTTCTAGATATTTATGCGCTTTTTCTTCGGTATAATGATAATTTTCCACAAGAATAAGCTTTGCCTGATTGATTTTTTGCTGATCCAATAGCTTCTTTCTTAATTTATTGATTTCCTTATCGCGTATGCTTAACTGATATATGAATGTATGCATCATATTGACAGTCTGATAAACCATCATCCGATTGGTTGGTGTGGATAGAACAAAAATTCTTTCTTCCTGTAATTTATAGACTGTCTGATCATAGATATCACTCTTCACAAGGAGAATGACATTCACATCAAAGGAATGGCTGATATCTCTTGCGGTATTGATTCCAAATTCATCCACTAATGGAGTTACCAGAATCACAAGATCTACCTTTTCATTGCGCAATCTCGTTTTGGCATCAATAGCGCTGGTTCCATGCTGGATGGATATAAATTGTTTTGATTGGATGGCATCTTTCAATTTGGTAAACATATCCTTATTGGAAGATACTATCAATGCCTTACGCTTTGATACCATAACGTCTCCTTTCTAGTTATCGCTGATACGATTCAATAATGCTTCTTGGTAATATTTCTGAAATAAACTGGCTATCATCGGCCATTAATGATGCCTTCTTTAACGAGGATGGAAGTCGTCTTAAGCCAATGGTCACATCATCCTTTACCTGGAACAGGTTTTCATCCACAGGTGGATCTGGCTGCATATTCTTTTCAATGCCATCCATGCCAGCATGAATGATTAGGGCATAGGCAATATACTGATTGCATAGGGGATCGGGTGAACGAAGCTCCAGTCGTGTTCTACCATTCTTTGTAGCCGGTATTCGAATCAGCTGGCTTCGATTCTGTTTTGACCATGTTACATACTTTGGTGCTTTGCGCTTTCCAAAGCGTTCATAACTGGCTTCTTCTGTATTTAGAAACAAAGTCATTTCTTCAATATGGGACATGATACCCGCCATAAAACTGAATAAATGGTCTTTTCCATCGTCGGATTCAATCGATAGATTGATATGCATACCATTGCCTGCTTCCTGTTTCAATGTC
>JABUSD010000141.1 GCA_021442845.1 Holdemanella sp. | reverse complement strand
GGAGTACCAATCATGATTGATGCATAGGTTCCGATGACGATACCGAGGATGAGGGCAACTGCGAGACCTCTGATTGACTCACCACCGAAGAATGCGATTGCAATCATAGGGAGGAGGGTTGATACTGAGGTGTTTACAGTACGAGTAAGGGTTGCGTTGAGAGCCTCGTTGACAGTGCTCTTGAAATCATCCATAGACATCTTGTTGTCATCCTTTACAGAAAGACAATACTGACCATCCAATGTAAACCATCGAGCGGCTTTTACTTCTTCTGAACTTGCATACTGGATTTCTTCTCCATTTTCAAATTCTTTATTGAATGCATTTTCTCCATTGATATAGATTCCAGAGATATCTTCTCTTGTTGAAGCATTTCTAAAATCATATTCTTTTCCAGCAACTTCAAAGATATATTCACCAATCTGATAATCTCCATTATCAATGATCTGGTAAGCTATATCATTGACTCCCATGACACCTGGTGCACATAGCTTAATAGCCATTTTTTCATTTAATTCTTCTAACGAATTGCATTTTGTGATTGGATTTTTCATATCCACATTCTCCTGTTTTACTTCCTGTTTTTCATCCTGTTTGTTTAGTGTTGCACATGCAACAATTCCTAGCATAGCTGCTCCTGCTAAAATAGTGGCGATTACTCTTTTCTTCATTTCCATTACCTCCTTTTCATTTATCTTTCACATGGAATATGACAGTTCGTATGCCTTTCCTGACTTATCTCTTTATCTTGTCTATACTATAACAGCCATGTCTTAAGCATGCCTAGAGTTATCCTTAACTTTGCCTTAAAAGATAAAAAAGAGCATATCATTCTATGCTCCTTTATATACTATTCAGCGTTTTCTTTTGCTTCTTTATGTTCATTCTTTAACTTAGGAAGTAAAGCTTTTGCACTAACATTGATACGACCTTTGTTGTCGATTTCCATTACCTTAACATCAATGATATCACCAATTGCTAATACTTCTTCTACTTTATCCACTCTATTGTGAGAGATCTTAGAGATGTGAAGCAATCCATCTGTGTTACCAAATAAGTTAACGAATGCACCAAACTTTTCAAGACGTACAACTTTAGCTGCAAATACATCACCAACTTTAGCTTCACGTGTGATGTTGTCAATCATTTCGATTGTCTTGTTGATGGCAACCTGATCCATGTGGTAGATGACAACTCTTCCATCATCATCAATATCAATCTTAACATTGTCGCATGCCGCAATGATTTCATTGATCATCTTACCACCAGGTCCGATGACATCCTTAATCTTGTCTGGGTTGATATTCATCATACCAATCTTTGGTGCATATGGGCTTAATTCCTTTCTTGGTTCAGGAATACAAGCTAACATGTTGTCTAAGATTTCTAAACGAGCCTTGTGAGCCTGTGCTAATGCTTCATCAAAGATTTCACGAGTAATACCTGTTGTCTTGATATCCATCTGTAATGCCGTGATACCATTCTTTGTACCAGCAACCTTGAAGTCCATATCACCGAAGTGATCTTCCATACCCTGAATATCTGTTAAGACAGTATATTTACCTGTTTCATCATTCATGATTAATCCCATCGCAATCCCTGCAACAGGTGCTTTAATTGGTACACCAGCAGCCATCAATGACATTGTGCCTGCACAGATAGATGCCTGTGATGAAGAACCATTTGATTCCATAACATCGGCAACTGTACGAATTGTATATGGGAATTCATCCAATGAAGGAAGAACCTGTGCCAATGCACGTTCTCCTAATGCTCCATGTCCAATTTCACGACGTCCTGGTGTTCCCATACGTCCTGTTTCCCCTACACAATATGGAGGGAAGTTGTAGTGGTGCATGAAACGTTTTGTTTCAACAACAGTCAAATCATCAATGATCTGGTTATCATTCAATGCTCCTAATGTAGTTGTCGATAATACCTGTGTTTCACCACGTGTAAATACAGCTGAACCATGAACTCTAGGAAGTAGATCTACCTGTGAATCCAATGGACGGATTTCATCAATCTTTCTTCCATCCGGTCTTACTTTATCTTCAATAATCAAACGACGTACTTCATCTGCTTCGATTCCTCGACAGATTTCACGTGCCTGTTTTACAGCTTCATTCTTTTCTTTTTCAGTTGCATATTCCTTTGCTTCAATCATGGCAGCTGCTTCATCTGTCAATTCATCAATCTTGCCATAACGTTCTAATTTTTCTTTGATAGATACAGCTTCACGAATCTTTGATTCAAAGTTTGCTCTTACTTCAGAATCGATGGCTTCATCAACGGCATAAAGAACAACTTCACGTTTTTCCTTACCGCATACCGCAACAATCTTTTCCTGTTCTTCACATAACTTCTTAATCTGTTCATGTCCAAACATCAATGCAGCCAACATATCTTCTTCTGATACTTCCTTAGCACCAGCTTCTACCATGTTTAATGCATATTTTGTACCAGCTACAGTTAATTCAATATCCGATGCTTCCTGTTGTTCAACGGTTGGATTGGCAATCAATTCGCCATTGACTCTAGCTACCTTAACCCCTGCAATTGGTCCATTGAATGGAATATCAGAAATGCATAATGCCAAAGAAGCACCAAACATAGCTGCCATTTCTGGAGATGCATCCATATCTGCACTTAATACGGTATTGACAACCTGTACTTCATTACGGAATCCTTCTGCGAATAATGGACGGATTGGTCTGTCAATCATACGAGCTGTTAAAGTCGCATGTTCGCTTGGTCTTCCTTCACGACGTAAGAACCCACCTGGAATCTTACCAACTGAATATAACTTTTCTTCAAAACTTACTGTTAGAGGGAAAAAGTCAATCCCTTCTTTTGCCTGGTTGCTTGCGCATGCTGTTGAGATTGTCACTGTATCTCCATAACGTACGATTACAGCTCCACTTGCCTGCTTTGCGATTTCACCAGTTTCTACTGTGATCCCCCGACCACAGAAATCAAATTGAAACACTTGTTTCGCCATTTCTATTTCTCCTTTTAAT
>JABUSD010000425.1 GCA_021442845.1 Holdemanella sp. | reverse complement strand
CGCTACGCCTTATCACGTGCGCTTGTTTATAATATCAATTCCTATTCATTAAGTCAAACTTTTTTTTCATATTTCAGATAAAAAATCCAGAATATCTGGATTTTTACTGTTTATCTTTTTTATTTTTCTTTTTTGTCGGCTTTTGTCTTGTCTTTTTTCTTACCGCATATCCAAATGAACCTTGTTTTTTTCCTAGGCTTCGATACTCGCCATGACAATAGGCAATCAGATTGGCTCTATCTAAATCCAGCCTGTCATTTTCATCTAATAGCTTTTCATCCACACCGGTAGCTACTACTCTTCCGATAAACATATCATGACTTCCTAGTTCAAGGATCTGTTCGACCTTGCATTCTAAAGTCAATGGACTTTCGGCAATCGATATACAATTGACTTTGGAAGATTTCTCCTTTGTCAGTTTCAAATCATCCTTTAAATCAAATTTATCAATATTTCTTCCTGAAAAGACACCGACATAATCACTCGCCTTGACAAGATCTTCACTGACAAGGTTCAATACAAATTCACCGCTATTCTTAATCAGATCATATGTATATCTGCTTTTTCGAATTGAAACTGAAACCATCACAGGATCGGAACAGACCGTTCCTGCCCAGGCTGCTGTCATAACATTGTCATGACCATCATAAGATGCACTCACTAGTACACATGGAACTGGATTTAATAGATTTGCCCCACGCCAATATACTCTTGCCATGAACTATTCTTCCATCATCTTAATCTTTTCAATACGTTTTGCATGTTTCTCTAAACCAGAGAATGGTGTTTCAAGGAATACATGTACGATATCCTTAACCGTTTCAATTCCTGTTGTTCTTTGTCCTATAGATAAGATATTGGCATCATTGTGTTCCCTTGTAAGCTTTGCCATTGTTGTATCACAACATAATGCACAGCGGATTCCTTTTACCTTATTGCAGGCAATCGAGATGCCAATTCCGGTTCCACACATGACAATACCACAGTCAACCTCTTTATTTGCAACTGCATTTGCACAAGCTTTTGCATAATCTGGATAATCCACGCTGGCTGGTCCATCGCAACCAAAGTCAACGATTTCATATCCTTCCTTTATAAGCATTTCCTTAATGATATCCTTATATTCATATGCACCATGATCACATGCCATCGCTACTTTCATCATTCATTCCTCCTATGATTTCTTTGTGAATTTAAATTTACAGGCTGGACATTTGATTTCAATCTGTCCCCTTCCTCTTGGTACTCTTACTATCTGTGAACAGCTTGGACAGATAAAATACTTATTGGTCTTGTCTTTTAAGTTCAATATAAGGATTTTAAACAGATGTCTGTATTTTGCCGTCATCTTCAGATATTTCTGATTTTCTATGGAACGTGCCACATAGTTTCTTGAGAATGCTCTAAATGTATAAATAATAATCAACACCCATAATAAAAGCGTAATAATCCAGCTTCTTTTAAAGAAGGAAATGACTAACAAGATGATTTCTACATAAAATATAAGCTTATTTAATTCATCTACTCCATAGCGGCCTGCCATAAATCTTTGAAATTTTTCTTTCATATTTATTACCCCCCTCATACAATGATATCATTTTTAATTTTTTATACATACATATTCTTTTACACAAAATGAAAACATTTTTTATTAAGTTGTTTTTGTATACGGTACAAAAACAGTTGTTCACGACTGAAAATGTTTTCATTGAAAAAAATTTGGAATTTTTTCTTTCAAAATGAAAAAAATAGGTTTATACTTTATATCGTTAAAAATATTTTCAGAAAAGGAGTTGCAAAATATGGCAAATTTAGATCAGTTGTATCAGACAGTGGTTAAACGTAACCCTAACGATGCAGAATTCTTACAGGCAGTTGAAGAAGTATTCGAATCATTAAAAGTTATCAATGAAGTTCATCCAGAACAATTAGATGACGATGTATTAACACGTTTAGTTGAACCTGAAAGACAGGTTATCTTCCGTGTACCATGGGTAGATGACAATGGTGTAACACAAGTTAACCGTGGATACCGTGTTCAGTTCAACTCAGCAATCGGTCCTTACAAAGGTGGTCTTCGTTTCCACCCAAGTGTAAACATTTCAATCATCAAATTCTTAGGATTTGAACAGATCTTCAAAAACTCATTAACTACATTACCTATGGGTGGTGGTAAAGGTGGATCTGACTTTGATCCAAAAGGAAAATCAGATCGCGAAATCATGGCATTCTGCCAGAGCTTCATGACTGAATTATACCGTCACATCGGACCAGAAGTAGACGTACCTGCTGGTGACATCGGTGTAGGTGCTCGTGAAGTTGGTTACTTATTTGGACAATATAAGCGAATCACAAAAGACTTCTCTGGTGTATTAACTGGAAAAGGATTATCATTCGGTGGATCATTAGTTCGTACACAGGCTACTGGTTACGGATTATGCTACTACACACAAGCATTATTAAAAGACAATGGAACTTCATTTGAAGGTAAGACAGTTGCGATTTCTGGTTCAGGAAACGTTGCAATCTACGCTTGTGAAAAAGCAACTCAGTTAGGAGCTAAGGTTGTTACATTATCTGACTCAAACGGTTCAATCTACGATCCAAACGGAATCGATTTAGACTTAGTAAAAGATATCAAAGAAGTACGTCGTGGACGTATCAAAGAATATGTTGATGTTCACCCAGAAGCAACATATATGCCAGGAGCTCGTCCTTGGTCAGTTAAGTGTGATGTAGCTCTTCCATGTGCTACTCAAAACGAATTACAATTAGAAGATGCAAAAGCATTAGTTGAAAACGGAATTTTAGCTGTTGCTGAAGGAGCAAACATGCCAACCACTATTGAAGCAACCGAATACCTACAAGAAAACGGTGTATTATTCGCACCTGGTAAAGCATCCAATGCTGGTGGAGTAGCTACTTCCGCTCTTGAAATGTCACAAAACTCACAAAGATTATACTGGACCTTTGAAGAAGTGGATTCCAGATTACAGGGTATTATGGAAAGCATTTTCGAAAATGTTG
>JABUSD010000430.1 GCA_021442845.1 Holdemanella sp. | reverse complement strand
GTGCTGATATTGTCCAACCCCTATGGATTGGGGATCGATCTTGATCAATTCGCTTAATGGATCCATCAAACGTCTTGCGATGGAGATTGCACTTCTCTGTTCGACATGAAGATCCGGGAATTCATCAATTGCGAGTTTGGATGCGCTATAGACACTCGCTCCTGCTTCTGAAACGATTGTATAGGCAACATTTAAATTGGCTTCCTTTATGACTTTGGCAACAAACGCTTCACTTTCTCTGGATGCTGTTCCATTTCCAATCGCAATCAGATTGACATGATAGTCCTTTACCAGCTGGATGAGTTTGCGTTTTGCTTCTGGGATATGGGCATTTGGCGGATGAGGATAGATGACATCCACACATAGCTTCTTGCCGGATGCATCAATGATGGCTAATTTACACCCCGTACGGAAGGCAGGGTCAAATCCCAGGATAATCTTATCTTTCATCGGTGGCTGGCATAAAAGCTTTTCAAGATTTAACGAGAACATATCAATGCTCTTCTCATGCGCCTTTTCACTTAGCTGGGTACGGATTCTTCTTTCACAGCTTGGAAACAATAGACGTTTATACGCATCCTCAATGGCTTGCTGTACATAAGGAGCGGTTGGACTATTTGGATAGCGTATCATTTTTCGATTGATCCAGTTTATGATATATTCATCATTGATTTCAATTGAAACCGAAATCACCTTTTCCTTTTCAGCTCTATCGATAGCCATGATTCGATGGGATGCAAGGGTTGAAACCTTTTCGGTATAGTCATAATACATCTGGTATGTCTTCTTTTCATCTTTGGCATCCTTTTTTATCTCTGTGATGATGCGGCCATAATTTTCCATGGAATCCAATATCTTATTTCGGATATCTACATCTTCTGAAACTGTCTGAGCGATGATATCCTTTGCCATAGTCATGGCCTCTTCCCTTGTCTTTACCGCTTCATTTAAATAGGCATCCAACATCGACTCATTGAATGTTCTTGGCAATTTCAATAACAGTTCTGATAGGGGCTTCAATCCAGCATCCATGGCAATCGATGCTCTTGTCTTTTTCTTCTGTTTATAAGGAAGATAGATATCTTCAATCTGGGATAGCTTTGTACACTTATTGATCTGTTTTACAAGCTCATCCGTTAACCTTCCAAGGGTATCAATCTTACGGATTGTATCTTCCTTCTTCTCCTGCAGATTAATCTGATAGGCATAGCTTTCCTGAATTGTGCGAATCTGTTCTTCATCCAGTCCTCCCGTTTTTTCCTTACGGTAGCGGGCAATAAATGGAACTGTACATCCATCTTCTAATAAAGCTAATGTATTTTCTATCTGGCTTTCCTTTACCTGCAGTGTCTTTGATAATTCAATAATAATTTTTTTATCCATACTTTTCCTTTCAAAAAACAGAGCCTACAAGAGACTCTGTTTCATACATTCTTCTATAATTTGATCAAGCTGATCCCTTGTCAGATTCTTTATGCCACAGGCACAGACATGCCCACCGCCACCAAAAGCCGTTGCGATTTCGCGTACACTGACTTTCTTGGAACGAAGCGATGCACTATAGTGAATTCCATCATCCATACGGGTAAATAAAGCCCATAGTTCAATCGAATCAACACCAGATAAAGCATATACCTTTTCCTTAGCACTTGAAAATGACTGGTTGCATTTCTGATAATCCGCTACTTCCAGAATCGAATATAGGAACTTTTCCTTTCGTACAGCTTTTGATTTCACAATGGCTTCATATTGGAAATCCGCATATGTACTTGAGAAATTCATCTGTTCTATCTTTACTACATCCACTCCAAAAGGTAGCAGATACGCTGCGCTTAATAAGGATTCTTTGCGTACACTGGATACGGAAAAGCGGATGGAATCCGCAATCATCCCGGCATATAAAAGATTGGCACATACACTGGATAGCTTCTGCTTATGGTATTCCAGAAACTGGGCAATCATTTCACAGGTTGCACAGGCTTTATCATCAATCCATTCTAAATCACAGAATGATTCTACATGTACATGGTGATCAATGCGGATTGATTCCTTTGCCATTGTATATCGATCATCTTCAACTCTTGCACCATTGGATGTATCCAATATGATCGCAAGGGATTCCTTGATGATTTCATCTTCAACAATGTCCATTTTTACACCGGCGTTCATGCTGGTTTTAGAAGCATCTCCTAGCGCATACACTTGCTTATCTGGATATGTATCCTGAATCCACTGTTTCAATCCAAATTGGGATCCGATGGCATCCATATCGGCAAATACATGTCGAAATAATACAATCGATTGATACTTTTCTATCTTTTGAAGAATCTTATTTAGCATTAGCAACTAAATCCTTGTAAGCGTCTCTTGCCATCATTAGCTCTTCGTTTGTTGGAAGTAGCCAAACTTCCATCTTTGAATTTTCTGAGCTTAACTTAGCATCTTTTCCACGTACACCTACATTTAATTCATCTGGTACATCAACACCGAATACAGATAATCCATCACAGATTGCCTTACGGTATGACCATGAGTTTTCTCCGATACCACCAGCAAATACGATTGCATCAGCTCCACCCATTAATCCGATATATCCAGCTACGGTTTCAATGACACGGCTTGCGAACATCTTCTGTGCAAGAACTGCTCTTTCATTTCCTTCATTGGCAGCTGCTTCGATATCACGTGAGTCAGATGATACACCAGAGATTCCTAATAATCCTGATTTCTTATTTAAGATATTATCTACATCCTGTGCAGAATATCCATATTTTTTCTGTAGGAATACAGCGATAGCTGGGTCGATATCTCCTGAACGAGTTCCCATAACGATACCTGCTAATGGTGTGAATCCCATAGATGTCTTGAATGATTTACCATTCTTAACAGCTGTGATAGAACCACCGTTTCCTAAGTGGCAAGTTACGATATTAACATCTTCCACTTTCTTACCTGTTACTTCTGCATATTTGTGTGTTAAATACATGTGCGAAGTTCCGTGCATTCCATAACGACGTACTTTATCATTTTCATAATA
>JABUSD010000261.1 GCA_021442845.1 Holdemanella sp. | reverse complement strand
GAATCCATCATATCCTCAACAAACGTATCGATAAAAGGTAAATCATCGTATGTCAATTTAATGTCTAA
The DNA here is from genome assembly GCA_021442845.1 of Holdemanella sp. Classification (GTDB taxonomy): domain Bacteria; phylum Bacillota_I; class Bacilli_A; order Erysipelotrichales; family Erysipelotrichaceae; genus Floccifex. The sequence continues at coordinate 2,973 of JABUSD010000261.1, read as the reverse complement.
TTTATCACATAGACTTAATAATCCGTTATATATACATGGGTTTCTTACAACTATCTCCTTTGGAATTCCATCGACATCGATGATTCCTTCAAGTGCATGAATCACAACATCAATCTGTTCTAAATCTACCGCTATTAAATCAACCATTAATACCATCCGTTCCTTTAAATCAAAGATAGTAAATAGTAATGGATTGATCAATTTATCATAGCCATCATCTTTAATCCAGTCCATGGAATATGTCAAATCCATAGAAATCACATTGTCTGTGCGCTTATGTCCTTTTAGAGTATTAATAAACTCATCCGCAAAGGTATATGTTGGAAAAACCGGTAAAGGGATTGGTATCGGCAATGTATAGGACACATATTCATCTTCTATTTCATTGATTGCCAGTACCTCTTTTTCCCAGTTGATCTTTTTAAAGTGTTTCCTATCCTTTTCCAAGAAATAAAGAACAGCTTTATAAACTTTAATCAATAGCCTTACTTCTCTTTGTTCGGGTATCATTGGAAAATATCTTGTTTCAAAGGATTTGAAATAAATCCAGTTATCTCTAGTAGAGCGATAACCGATATTCTTTATCACATCAAGCATATCATCATCAATTTCATCCTTGAATCCCATGTAACATGTCAAGCAGTTCTGTTCTCCTATAAGGTATTTCGATGCATCTGGATATTGATCCTGGTCGCATATCAGATTAAACATATTGTATCCTTTCATCCCTTCATACAATAAGATTCCCTTACATTTTTGGGCATGTCCCATAAAGCTAATCCAATATGGCTCTTCTTCTCCTTCCAGATAGATTGCGAATAAATCCACATCATAATACTCTTCCCATGGCTTATGCTTCTGGATCTTCTTCGTTATTTCATATAATTCTTTCCATTCATTCATTGTTGCGTTTTTCATAGTATTATTATTACATATTTTTCGTTATAATTATAGACATGAACTTACCAGAACCATTTTTAATGAACATGAAATCTTTATTAAAGGAAGATTTTGAAAAATATATCCAATGTCTAGAAGATAAAAGAGTCTATGGATTACGGGTAAATACATTAAAGATATCGGTAGAAGATTTTCTAAAGATATCCCCTTTTGAATTGGAACCCATCCCATGGTGTTCGAATGGCTTCTACTATAAAGAAGAAGACCGGCCTGCCAAACATCCTTATTATTATGCTGGTTTATATTATCTGCAGGAACCAAGTGCTATGGTACCTGCTCATATATTACCTGTTGAAGAAGATGATTTCATTTTAGATATGTGTGCTGCTCCTGGGGGAAAAAGCACTGAGCTTGCTTCTAAATTAAAGGGAACAGGTGTATTGATTTCCAATGACATCTCCGCATCCAGAGCCCAGGCACTCCTTAGAAATTTAGAAAAGGCTGGTTGTATAAACAGCTATGTCATCAGTGAGGATCTATCTAAATTTGATGATTTATTCTTTGAAACCTTTGATAAGATTCTAATTGATGCCCCTTGTTCAGGTGAAGGCATGTTTCGAAAGGATGCCAATCTGATCAAAAGCTGGAATGAAAATTCCAATGATCAATATGCTTCCATTCAAAAAGGCATTGTTGATTCGGCTATTAAAATGCTGAAACCAGGTGGATATCTTGTCTATTCCACTTGTACCTTCTCTAAAAAGGAAGATGAAGATATCATTGAATATATGTTGGAATCCAATCCTTCTTTAAGTGTTGTCCCTGTTGAAAATCGATATGAGAGATTCTCAAAGGGTTTTAGTAAACATACAAAGGATTCGATTCGCATCTTTCCTTATGAAGTACAGGGTGAAGGTCATTTTGTAACGCTTTTAAAAAAGGATGGTTCCCTGCATAAGAACAATATAAAATATACTTCCAGTGGATTACAGGATAAGAATGCACAGGAATTCTTAAAACATATCAAAAGGAAATGGAAGAATGGTTCCTTTAAACTTATGAAAGATAAGTTATATTTTGTTCCTTTCTTTCCTCTGGATTTGAAAGGAATACGCATCTTACGTTCTGGATTGTTTGTAGGAACGATTAAAAAGAATAGTTTTGAACCTTCCCAGGCTCTTGCCTTATCTTTAAAGATGGATGAATTTGATACCATCATCAATTTGAAATGCAAGGATGTACGTGTTCATAAGTATTTACGAGGGGAAACTTTAGATATTATGGATTATAGACAGATATCTGGATGGGTGCTTGTCTGTGTGGATGGATATCCAATTGGATTTGGAAAAGCAAATAAAGGTAGTTTAAAGAATAAGATAGAAAAAGGATGGATTATGCGATGAGAATCGATAAGTTTTTAGCGGATATGGGATTTGGTACCCGCAATGAAGTCAAAAAGATGTTGCGAAACGGCTATGTTGAAATGGATGGCATTCCCATCAAAAAAGCGGATACAAAAGTAGATATTGATACCATTGTCTATGTGGATGGGCAGCCGGTTCAATATATAGAAAATGAATATTATCTTCTTTATAAGCCATCCGGCTATATCTGTGCTAGAGAAGATGGTCGATATCCAACTGTCATGGAACTGATTCAAAGCTATAAGAATGATCTATCGCCTGTAGGAAGATTGGATTTAGATACAGAAGGTGTCTTATTGATCACAAATGATGGGGATTTGAATCATAAGCTATTATCGCCTAAGAATCATGTAGAAAAGAAATATTATGTCGAAGTAGATAAAGCTCTACCAGATGATGCCAAGGAATTGTTTTCCCAGCCGATGGAATTTGAAGACTTTATTTCAAAACCTGCCCAATATGAACAGATTGATGAAACAAGTGCCTATCTTACAATTACAGAAGGTAAATTTCATCAGGTGAAACGAATGTTTGAAAAAATTGGCTGTACGGTTACCTATCTTAGAAGGGATGCCTTTGATTTTCTAACATTAGATGGATTAAATCCGGGAGAATACCGTGCATTGAATGAAGAAGAATTAAAACGATT
>JABUSD010000008.1 GCA_021442845.1 Holdemanella sp. | reverse complement strand
GTGTCTCTGTCCTATTCTCCTTTTATTTTCCATACGCAACGATAGATTGGATGTCCCTGTTCAACAAATTTCTGTTCATATTCAGTCATGACATCTTCATCGTGTACATCTCTTCGATAATCAACACTTACCTCTATCATTTCAAATCCATTGTTCTGAAATTCAATCAGGGAATATTCAAACAGCTGGGAATTGTCCGTTTTCATTTGAATCTGCCCTTTTTCAGATAGGATTGTCTTATACTGTTCCAAAAATTTTCCATTGGATAAACGACGCTTTGCGTAGCGTTTCTTTGGCCATGGATCCGAAAAATTCAGATGAATGACATCCACTTCCTTTTCATCAAACCAGCTGATGATCTCTTCGGCATCATCAAAGATTAATAATAAACGGCCATTTTCACATTGTTCATCAAATTTCTTGGCAGCAATTCCTGCTGCACTTTCATTCTTTTCAATCGCAATATATCCATCTTCTGGGTATTTTTCCGACATGAATAAAGAATAGTTTCCTTTTCCACATCCGATTTCTACATGTAAATCCTTACACTCCAGAATGTCTTTCCATTTTCCTTTATTAAGAGTAGGCTGTGCAACCAGGTGAGTTGCCTGTTCAAGATAGTCAACAGCCCATTTTACTTTACGCATTCTCATATTCGCTACATAATGTCACAATCGCATCGGCATAGATGGCAATTGCTTCGATAAGATGATCGAGTAAGATCCCCTCATCCTTTTGATGACATCCTCCTACATATTGATCTGTTTTTAGTTTTTCCATTGGTCTTTCCGGTCCAAAGGAAACAAAGTTTTCAAATTTGCGGGCATAGGTACCCCCTCCAATTGTCTTTGGCTGGCTTACCATGTCCTTTGTGTATTTCTGATATACATTCATCAAGGAATGCACTAATGTTGAATCAGGATTGACAAACAATGGTTTGGAATCCTTTTTGCATAGAATATCCATCTTCGATGCTAATGAAGATAGATGTTTGTTAAATGTTTCATAGATGGTATTTCCATCTGTATCATTTGGATAACGGATATCCAATGTAATCGACTGGTTTCCATTTTCAATATGAACAAGTCCTACATTCATTGTAAGGCATGACATATAGGTACCTTCTACATGTATTCCAACCGGGATACCCATCCAGTCATGAAGGATTTCATATAATTCCTTACAATAGGCATCATCATAGCTGCATCCAATAAAGTTGAATAGATGCAAAGCGGCATTCTTTCCCAGATATGGCATCGCTGCATGGGCTGCCTTTCCTTCCATATGCACTCTTACCATGGAATCTTCATAGAAGATGGAACCTTGTAATCCATTTGCCTTACAATAATAAGCAAATTCAGCTTTCTGTTTTTCATTGATTGCATCAACATAGGCATCCGCTTTTTCAATGACGATATTAGGTGCCATGCCGGCAATCATTTTCTTTAATACGGTATTGCACTTCGATTGAAGTTCAAGATGCAAGCCACCTTTTTCACCATAGATGACAGGAAAATCCGCATCGGGAACAAATCCCATCTGAGGAATTTCAGCATGTTCCTTATAATAATTCATACAGCTCATGCTTGTCTCTTCTGCACATCCAGCAATCAGCATGACTCTTTTCTTTAATGGTATATTCAATTCACGAATGATCTTTAAGGCATAATAGGCTGCCATTGTTGGTCCTTTATCATCCATGACACCACGTCCAAAGATATACCCGTCGTTATAGGTAACCTTTAATGGATCCTTTGTCCAGCCATCGCCTAAGGGAACAATATCCAGATGACCTAATATTCCAAAGGTTTCTTCCCCTTTGCCATATTCAATCACACCCGCATATCCATCGATATCCTTTGTATCAAAGCCATCTCTTTTCGCTATATCCAGAAAAGCATCCAGCGCTTTTCTTGTGTTTAAGCCAAAAGGGGCATAATCACTTTTAGTTGTTGTATCTAAAACGGATTCAATTTCAACCAATGTGTTTAAATCCTTTATATATGCTTCCTGTTTTGATTTTGCGATAGTTAAAAAATCCATACAGTTCACCTCACCATATATATTATCATATTTTCATGTCTACATTTAGGAAAAATAAAAAAAGGTGATATTTTACCATCACCTTTAGAAATTTAATTTGCGGTTGCCCTATCAATGTCAGATGTTGTCTGCTGGTATAGTTCATTTACCATGCTCTTGAAGCTTTCCATAGAAAGTTTTCCATCGTCCTTTACAGAGATTTCATACTGTCCTTCTATCATAAACCATCTTGCAGCTTTGATTTCATCGGATTCTACATACTGGATATCTTCATCTTCAGCGATATCTTTATTGAATGCAGCTTCGCCATTGATATAAACACCTGAGATGTCATCTTTTGTAGATGCCACTCTGAAGTCATATTCCTGACCTGCTACTTTGAAGATATATTCTCCAATCTGATATCCACCATTGTCAATTAACTGATATGCAACATCTTCAACACCCATAACACCAGGTGCACATAGCTTTGTGTTCATTGATTTGTTTAGTGCATCCAGTGATTCACATTGTGTAATTGGATTTGCCATACCAGTGCTTTGTTCTTCTTCTTTCTTTGTTTGGGAACATCCAACCATTCCTAACATTGTAGTTGCAGCTAGAACAGCAGCTAATATTCTTTTCTTCATTTTTGTTACCTCCGTTATTATGTACATGCTTATCTATACTATAACAAAGTTTTCTTAACAAATCATATCGTTTTTAATTAAATCTTTATAAAGATACATTCCTGACATTCAGTATCGACGGCCCCATTCCAGATCAGCTTACCATCTACATAGTTGAAGAATCCATCTTTATCTGTATATTCAACTTTACCATCCACTGTCTTTGTACAGTTCTTAAAGGACAACAATCCATCTTCACTCTGTTTTACATCCATTGTCCAAGTTGTTAGTGAATTGGCATCATTTGCCCATTCAATGACAATATTTGCACCAGTTTCAGTTGATTTAACCGTTGCCTTTGCTCTTTGGCTCGTTGAATCCTGATAGTTTCCATC
>JABUSD010000241.1 GCA_021442845.1 Holdemanella sp. | reverse complement strand
GATGGATGACAGAGGAGGGAATCCTTGTCATTGGATTAAAGGATTTTTTATTAGGCGATTTAATATAAAGTTAAGACTCTTTCATGGTTATCTTAAGAATGGAATTCTATACTAGAACCATGAAAACAACAGAAGCTTAAAGCATCTGACAATATATATTAAAACAGTACAGTCTGTATAACCTGTCCACATATATCGATTTCAGAGGAGTAATCCTCTGTTTTTTGTTGTTGGGGACATATGATATGATAAATACAGGTGGAGGATTTGGCTATGTATCTATTCCAGAAGATTGAAGAGTTGATGATGAACTATTCAGATGCAAGAAAAACAGTAGGGCAGTTTGTATTGGATGAAAAATCAAAAGTTCATCAATATACAATTCAGGAAATAGCTGAAAAGACATATACATCCAAGGCAACGGTGGTTCGCTTTGCTAAGACTTTAGGTTATGATGGATGGAAAGATTTTTTAAGGGACTTTATATCTGAAGTAAAATATCAGCAATTGCATAGCGATGATTTGGATGTGAATTATCCATTTGATGAAAAAACCACAACGAATCAGATGATTGAAAGCTTAATGGTTCTTCAAACCCAGAGTATAAAGGATACCTATGATTTGATGGATGAAGCCCAATTAAAAAAGGCAAGCCAGCGATTGATGAAAGCAAAACATATCACAATTCTTAGCTGGAGTCCAAACTGTTATGTTGCCTATCTATTCAGAAGAAAGATGATGACAATTGAAAAACAGGTAGAAGTGGCTACATTAGGAGAGATGGGTACCGTTGTACGGTCTCTAAGAGAAGGAGATTGTGTTATCCTGATTTCTTATTCAGGAAACAATCCAAAATCAGAACCTATGTGTTATATTGAATTATTAAAGGAAAAGAAGATTCCTGTAATCGCAATCACAAGTGATGGAAATAATTATATTCGAAAACATTGTGATTGTGTATTAACGATGTCATCTAGAGAACGATTGTATTCAAAAATCGCAAATTTTGCCACAGAGGAGTCTTTACAATTTATATTAAACTGTTTATTTGCGTTATGTTTTAAACAGAATTATAAACAGAATATAGAAACAAAGTTAAAATATGGGAAAGCTCTTGAAAAAGATCGTATAACTGTACTCAATCAGATAAAGGATATTCCGAATAAATAGGAATATCCTTTTTGCTTGAAAGTATCACAAAATTTCATGGTTAAAATAGAAATAATACGGTTTTATAAAACTTTGTTTCATGATTTCAGAATCAATTGAAACCGTTTTCTTGTATATGATATCTTGCGGTTGTCAAAGAAAAGTAATTGTCCGGACCCAATCCTTTTCAAAGGTGACATTAGGAGGAAGAATCATGAGTAAGAAGTATACAGAACTTGCCAAGACAATCGTTGATCTGGTAGGCGGAAAAGAAAATGTAAATGAAGTATATCATTGTGTAACAAGATTGCGTTTCAAATTAAAAGATGAAAGCGTCGCTAAAGTAAATGAAATCGAAAACTTAGATGGTGTGCAGAAGGTAATTAAGAATGCAGGTGTATTCCAGGTTGTGATTGGTGTACATGTTGCGGATGTGTTTGAAGAAGTTGAAAAATTTGTAGATGTAAAATCAAATGCAAGTGATGTGGCAGAGAAAAAAGGAATTGCTGCAACAATTATTGAGTTTGTAGCTGGTGTATTCCAACCAATCATTCCAGCATTATCTGGCGCTGGTATGGTTAAAGCTGTACTTGCATTGTTAGTTGTGTTCAAAGTTATCACAAATGATTCGCAGACTTATTACATGCTGAATCTATTTGCTGATGGTGTCTTCTTATTCATTCCAATGCTGTTAGCATTTACAGAAGCGCAGAAGTTAAAGTGCAATCCAATTCTAGCTTGTGGCGTAGCAGCTATGATGTTGCATCCAAACTGGACTGCATTAGTGGCAGCAGGCGAACCAGTAAAGTTCTTTGGAATCATTCCATTTACATTAGCTGGTTATGCAAATAGTATTATCCCAATCATTCTAGTTGTATTGGTACAGTCAAAAGTTGAAAAAGTATTGAACCGTATCATTCCTAAGGCAGTCGAACTTGTATTCGTTCCTATGTTGACATTCCTGATTATGGGAACACTTGCATTCTCCGTATTAGGTCCAATTGGAAATATCGTGGGTAAATATTTAGCTATGTTCTTCACATTCCTGGCAACAAACGCAAGCTGGGCACCTGCACTATTAATCGGTGGTACCCTTCCAGTTATGGTTATGTTTGGATTGCATAATGGTGTTGCTCCATTAGGTGTTATGCAGATGGGTCAGTTAGGATATGATAGTATCTTTGGCCCTGGATGTGTATGTTCAAATATGGCACAGGCAACAGCCGGATTGGTTGTCGCATTAAGAACAAAAGATGTAAGTTTAAAACAGATCGCAACATCAGGATCTATCACAGCGTATATGGGTATTACAGAACCAATCCTATATGGTGTTAACTTACCTAAGAAATATCCATTGATTTCTGCTATGATTGGTGGTGCATGTGGTGGTTTATATGCTGGATTGACACAGACACACCGTTTCGCAACGGGATCAAGTGGTTTACCTGCTGTACTTCTATACATTGGAGATGATTCAATGAAATGCTTCTATAATATTCTTATTGCCATCGGTATCACAATTGTCGTAACGGCTGTATTAACATATCTGTTAAGCTTTAAATTTGAAAAGAAACCAGAAAAAGTAGAAGAAATTGCTTGTAACAAGGATGAAGTATTAATGCCAGTAAATGGAAAAGTTCTTCCCTTAGAAAAATCAAACGATGCAGCATTCGCATCTGGTTCTATGGGAAAAGGAATTGTGATTGTACCTACAGATGGAAAGGTTGTGGCACCTTTCAATGGAAAAGTTCAAGTATTATTCCCAACGAAACATGCCATTGGTCTTGTATCGGATGATGGAATTGAAGTATTGCTTCATGTTGGAATTGATACAGTGAATATGAATGGAGATGGTTTTGAAGCCTTTGTGAAACAGGGAGATGTTGTAAAGGCTGGTCAGACATTGGTAATGGCTGATTTA
>JABUSD010000122.1 GCA_021442845.1 Holdemanella sp. | reverse complement strand
GCTACTTTTCTTTTTTTATGGAATTGTGTTATAATTTGAATCACGTTTGTGAGGAAAACTTATGGCAGAAAAGAAACAGTTAAAAAGAAAAGGCTCAATCATGAGTGTACGTGATGATGTAAAGGTATTGGATTGTACAATTCGTGATGGAGGTTTATGTAATAATTTTAATTTTAGTGATGAATTCATCCGTGAATTATATGAAACAAATATTAAATGCGGTGTAGACTACATGGAATTTGGATATAAGGCAAGTACAAGATTGTTCAAGGAAAGCGATTTTGGAAAGTGGAAATTCTGTAAGGAAGAGGATATCCGTTCTATTGTCGGGGATAATCCATCCGATATGAAGATATCCGTCATGGCCGATGTAGGACGATGCGATTATAAGATCGATTTCCTTCCAAAGAAGGAAAGTGTCATTGATATGGTACGAGTAGCCTGTTATATCCATCAGATTCCAGCAGCCATTCAAATGATTAACTATCTTCATGATCTAGGCTATGAAACATGTTGTAACATCATGGCGGTATCCACTGTAAATCTATTGGAATTGGAAGAAGCTTTACAGATGGTATGCCAGAGTCATGTCGATGTCATTTATCTAGTGGATAGCTATGGTTCCTTATATCCGGAAACAACATCCAGATTTACCGAAATCTATTTATCCTATGCGGAAGAAACCCATAAGATGTTAGGATTCCATGGTCATAATAACCAGAATCTAGCCTTTGCCAATACGATTGAAGCCTTATCCTATGGAATCTCCTATCTGGATGCCACTTGCCAGGGAATGGGAAGAGGGGCTGGAAACTGTGCGATGGAACTATTATTGGGCTTTTTAAAGAATCCCAAATACAACATCTATAGCCTGTTACAATTCATTGAAAAGTATATGATTCCATTAAAGGAACAAGGCGTTAAATGGGGATATGATCTTCAATATCTATTCACAGGACAATTGAATCGACACCCAAGAGCTGCCATTGCCTTTACGAGGGACAATCGGGATGATTACTTTGAATTCTATAAGGAAATGTTAGAAGATACATATTAAAAAGGAAGCATACGCTTCCTTTTTAATATGTAAATACTATAACATATATTTTAAATCTTTTTCTTTATATGGATGTTGCCATCTAAATCTTTTAATTCGATATTGTTATCTTCTAATACTAGATAGCCATGATAGCTATTTTCCTTTGGAAGGGATATGGAACCAGGATTGATAAAAATCTGGTTCTCTTTTTCTTTAATAAAGGGAATATGGAAATGACCATAGATGATCATATCATATCCTTTTATAGGATGATCGATGTTGATATGATGACCATGGGTAAAGAAAATACTCTGATTCAATACAAAGGAATCATGAAAAGTAAAATCCGATATCATTTCATCGACTTCGGCATCACAATTGCCTTTGATCACAATTAATTGATCTTTATAACGATTTAGAATGGTACAGACTTCTTTGGGATTGTAATCCCTTGGTAAAGGATTTCTAGGACCATGATAATATAAATCCCCCAATAGAATAATCTTATCGGGTTTTTCTGTTTCAATTCTTTTAATGAATTGATTCACATAGAATAACGATCCATGTACATCAGAAGCAACTAGATATTTCATAATGGCTTTACCATTCCCATCTTGACTAAAGCTGTATAGATGCCATCCTCTTCCACTGAATCAGTGATATAATCGGCTATTTCTTTTACTTCATCCTTAGCATTTCCCATGGCAATACCACAGCCGACAGCTTCTAACATGGTCTTATCATTGCCCCCATCACCAAATGCCATAGCTTCTTCTTTTGTATATCCATAGGCTTTTAAAATCGCATGAATTCCATGTTCTTTACCCCCGATAGTCGGAATGATATCACATGCCTTATCCCACCATCTTGTACACTGGATTTTTGTGACATCCTTTAAGAGTTCCTTTTCTTTTTCCTGTGGAATGGCACACATCATCTGAAAGATATCCCCTTTTGAAAAGCCTTCATAATCATCCAGTGGTCCAATGAATTGGCTTCCTATGCGGAAATATTCAAGCAAAGTTTCTTCAGGATAGTCATATCCCATTGTATCAATACCAGCTAATACAACAGGTACATGCATATCTCTGGCATTGGATAATAAAATCTGTACATCATCTTTATCCATAGGATTGGAATATAAGACTTGATTTTTGTCGTAACAATACCCTCCATTGAATGTCAGGTATCCATCAAAGCTGACATTTTCAAATTTGGGTAACATATAGATTGGCCTTCCCGTTGCGATAAATAGTTTAACCCCTTGTTTCTGTACTTCGTTTAAGGCATACGCTACCTTATTAGAAATAATGGTACTTTTCAATTTGACTAAAGTTCCATCTATATCAAAAAATATAATCTTTATCATTTTTAAACTCCTTCTTTTAATATGTTATAACAATTTCATTTTTAAAACAAATAGACATATGAAATAAAACGAATTATAATACAAAAGTATGAAATTAATAAAACATTTTTTATCCTATTACAAGAATTATATGCATCTCTTTATCATTGATATGATCTGTGCATGTACGATTTCCATTATTGATTTATGTTTCCCCTTGATTCTGAATTTCTGTACCAGAGATCTATTTTTAAGGGAAGCTAAAATCATTTCATCGTATTTACCTTATATTGCCCTTGGTTTGTTTGTGATGTATATCCTTCGTGCTTTCAGCCGTTATTTTGTGGCCTATCAGGGACATATGATGGGAGCCCAGATGGAAAGGGATATGCGTAAGGATTTATTTGATCATTATCAGAGATTGTCTTTTTCCTATTATGATAAGAACAATACCGGAATTATGATGTCTAAGGTTGTATCGGATTTATTTGATATCTCTGAATTTGCTCACCATGGACCGGAAAATCTATTTATATCGGTATTGAAAATCTGTGGGTCTTTTATTGTGCTGAGTAGGATCAATCTACCACTTTCTATGATTCTATTAGCGGTTACGCTTTTAATGATGGTATTTAGCTATACGCAGAATAAATCGATGCGCAAGACGTTCATGGAAAACCGCAA
>JABUSD010000230.1 GCA_021442845.1 Holdemanella sp. | reverse complement strand
GAAAGGGATTGTATTGTGATAGGTGATTCACTTCATGCAGATATGCAGGGGGCAATCCGTTCTGGAATAAAGACAATATGGTATAATCCACATAGGAAAAAAAGTGAATTAAATATAGATTATGAAATACAGGATCTATTAGAAATAAAGGAAATTATTTAATATGGCGAAGAAGAAAATAAAAAGAACATCACAGCTGGAAAGAATACTTATTGTGATTCTGGCATTTACATTATCAATTTCTTTGATTCTATTCCTTGTACGTGTTGTATTGGGAATGTTTGTAGGAAGTGATACAACAGAATCATCAACAGATGAAAAAACAGAAGAAAAGATTTCTATTTTTAAGGATAGTAAAAAGAAAAAACTGACAGAAGAACAGCAGAATAGAGTGGATGCCTATAGGAAGGAAAATCCAGATCTTTCGGAAGAGGATGCGATAAATCAAGTTTTGATGAATCTGGATTTAGAACCATATTCCATCACAAATATTATTGAAGATGATTCCGATATGACACTTCTAGTCAATAAGTATAATGCCATGCCAGAAGGCTATATTCCCGATGATCTGGTGGATATCAATTATGTATGTGAAATAGGTGTAGACTATTCCTGCACAACTATGGATCGAGTACAGCTAAGAAAAGAAGCGGCAAAAGCCTATGAGGAATTTTGTGAAGCAGCAGCCAAGGAAGGTTTGAATATTGTTGCGATTGCAGCTTATCGTAGCTATGAATATCAGGCAGGGTTATGGAGTTATTATGCCGATTTGAATGGACAAGAGTATGCTGATGAATATTATGCACGTCCTGGTCAGAGTGAACACAATACTGGATTGGCTGTCGATATCTCCTTCAATGGATACAATTTCAATGAGATTGAAAACTATGAAGGATATGACTGGATATTGGAGAATATGCCTAAATATGGATTCATTCTGCGCTATCCTGAAAATAAGGTAGATATTCACCGCTATGGATATGAAAGCTGGCACTTTAGATATGTAGGGAAAGAAGCAGCTAAGAAGTGCGTAGAGAATAACTGGACACTAGAAGAATATACGATTAATAAATAGGAGATAACATGGCAAAGAAAAAAAAGAGAAGAAGCAATCCGATACGAGTTGTGCTGCTTATGCTTGGAATTGTCGCATCAACCGTATTTGGTATTGTACAGATCAAAGGGATTGCAGGATTATTTAAAGGAAATACGACAACAGTTGCCAAGACAGAAGAAAAGGAAGAGACAAAGAAGGAAGATACAAAGAAAAAGGATTCCAATTCTGTATCCTTTGTGGCGGTAGGGGATAATCTGATTCATGAAACCGTTTATTTGGATGCTGAAAAGAGTGATGGCACTTATGATTTTAAGAAGATGTATGCCAATGTAGAAGATGTCATCAAGAGTGCGGATGTTGCTTTTATCAATCAGGAAACGATCCTTGGTGGAACAGAACTTGGCTTATCGGGATACCCTACATTTAACTCACCAAGTGAAATCGCCAAGAATCTGGAAGATGTTGGGTTCAATCTGGCAAATCTTGCGACAAATCACTGCCTGGATAAAAGCGAAACAGGAATTGCCAATGAACTGGATGCTTTTTCAAAGACAGATATTACAGTGGATGGAATCTATACATCCCAACAGGATTACGATTCTATTTCTACATTTGAAAAGAATGGGATTACATTTGCCTTTCTAGCCTATACATATGGAACAAACGGCATTGAAGCACCAAATACATATAATGTATCTTATTTTGATGAAGCCAAGATTACTAATGATGTGACAAAAGCCAAGGAAGTCAGCGATGTCGTCATCGTATCGGCTCATTGGGGTGATGAGAACACATTTCAGCCGAATGCCTTTGAAACACAATATGCCCAGTTATTTGCGGATTTAGGTGTAGATGTTGTTATCGGTACACATCCTCATACAATTCAGCCAATTGAATGGGTAACTGGAAAAGATGGAAACAAGACATTGGTTGCGTATTCATTAGGAAACTTCATTGGAGGTATGTTGACAACCGACAATGCGATAGGTGGTATGTTCTGTTTTGATGTTGTAAAGAATAAAGATTCATATACAGTCGAAAATGTAGAATGGAAGCCAACCTTTATCCATTTTGAAGGAAACCAGGACAATATTCTTGCTGAACGTTATAATTATGCCGCTTATCTTGTGGAAGATTACACAGATAAGCTTGCTGCAAAACACGTGTTAAATGGATATGACGGAAATGTTGTCAGCCTTGACTATATCAATCAAGTCACAAAAGATGTTATATCATCCGAATACTTAAAATAAGGCGTTTGCCTTATTTTTTTTAACCATTAATTAGGTTAAAATATAGAAAAGGAGGCATTATTATGAGTTATTCAGTTATCGCAATCACACGCGAATTCGGTAGTGGTGGTAGAACGATTGGAAAGAAATTGGCAGAGGAACTTGGATATGAATTCTATGATTATGATCTTGTTCAAAAGATTGCCAAAGAAAGTGGATTTGCGGAATCATTTATTGAAGAATATGGAGAGGATGCATCAAGTGGTGGATTGTTTTCTTTTATGTCAAATTGGGGAAGCAACATCTCTGATCAGTTATATATTGCACAAAGAAAAATAATAATTGAACTAGCTGAAAAAGGAAACTGTGTCATTGTAGGCCGTTGTGCAGATTACATCTTAAGAGATAGAGATGATGTGTTAAATGTATTTGTGCATGCCAATATGGAATACAAGAAGAAAAGAATTGTAGAGCTATATGGAGAAACAGCGGAATCTCCAGAAAAACGTATAATTGATAAGGATAAACGTAGAAAAGCATATTATCGATATTTCACAGATCGAGCATGGGGAGAAGCTAAATACTATCATATCTGTTTAGATACATCTTTATTAGGTCTTGAAAAAAGCACAGAAATCATTAAAAATCTAGTAAAAGAATAATCGTTTAAGGAAGTGTTAAGGAAGTTAAGGTTATAAGTTAAGGAACATATCCTATACTAAAACCATGAATAGGAAATAATAAAGTTCATATAAAACTCTCTCTCCTTCCTAAACAAAAAA
>JABUSD010000165.1 GCA_021442845.1 Holdemanella sp. | reverse complement strand
CCACTTTCGATGAGCAAATTTGCTACCATTTTTTGCAGGAGAAAGGTGCTAGAATGATATTGTAGAAATAATGAAGCCATGGATATATATCCGTGGCTTTTCATTTTGGGGGCAGTTTGCCCCCATTTCCATAGAAAGGAGTGGCTTTGCCAGGGATGATACAGATTAACGATTGTAGATTCATGAGGTTTTCCCTGGCTGCTTTGTTATATAGATATGAGAAGAGTTTATGATATTTCAGATCCTTTACGTTTCCTTTTGGCAAAGAATCGGATAACTGCGTATGAATTTTCGAAGAGAGCAGGGATAAGTAGAAGTGTTACTTCTGAGTATCTTTCAGGAAAAAAGAAAGCAAGCTTAGCAAGAATAGATCTGTTTTGCAGGTATTTTGGCGTTGATAAGAAATTCTTTGTTGATTTCCAAGCCAATAGATCAGAACTGGACGGAGCAGCTTCTGATGATGGATCTGCGGCAGTCGCATCAATTAAGGACATCATACAGAACTGTGCCCCAGATGAACTGGATAGCCATCAGCTGAACAGTCTGAAGATTTATCTGCTCAAGGAGTTCGGCTATCTGTTTGATACATCAGATGCCATTCATAAATTCGAGATGCTTGTCCTGCTGGAAAATCTTATAAAAGGCTTGAAGCAGCAATGAAATATAGAAGGAGGTCAAAATGACGGATAAGGAATATGTAAAAGAGAGATTGGCAGCCATGAGCGAAGAGGATCTGCTGGAGGTCGTAAGACGATATGCATTTGCAATAGAGCATATTGACAATCCAAGCGAGGAGATGCAACTGGCTGCGATTACAGAGAATCCAAAATCAATCAAGGTTATCAGGAATCCGGTTAAAGAAGTCCAGATTGTTGCGGTGAAATACGATCCGAATTTAATCAGATATATTGAAAATCCTGCGGAAGATATACAGCTTCTTGCTGTAAAGATAATTCCAGCGGCTTTATTTTATATCAAGCATCCTTCTGAAAAAGTGCAGATGGAAGCAGTAAAGAAAGATGGATACGCCATACAGTATATTGACAATCCAAGCGAGGAGATGCAGCTGGCTGCGATTACAGATAATCCAAAATCTATTTGGTTTATCAGGAATCCAACTGAAAAGGTACAGCTGGAAACTGTAAAAGCCGATCCAGAGCGTATTGGATATATTGATAATCCTACACTGCGTGTTCAGGAGGCGGCTGTAAGTAAAAATGGATACGCCATAAAATATATTGACAATCCAAGCGAGGCTATCCAGCTGGCTGCTGTTAAAAAGTATGCACGTTCTATCCGGTATATCAGGAATCCAACCGAAAAGGTACAGCTGGAGGCTGTAAAGAACGATTATACCTGTCTCCACTACATCGAGAATCCAGCTGAAAAGGTTAGGAGTCTGGCTGATAATATGAAAAAAAAGGCAATTGACATGATTCCTAGCTTGGACCTTGAACATATCATTATTGTAGCAGACATGATTGAAAAAGGAATCAAACCCGAAAGCAGGACATGGATTAAATATATTCTGAATGCAGAGCGGAAAGCAATCTGCAAGGAAAATGTAAAAGAGAGATTGGCAGCCATGAGCGAAGAGGATGTGATGGAAGTTATAAAGCAGATTCCCTGTGCAATAGGATTTATTGACAATCCAAGCATTGAAATGCAGAAGGCTGCAGTCTATATAAATCCATATGCGATTGAATATATAGACAATCCGCTGGAAGAGGTTCAGCTGTTTGCAGTATCGAAGAATCCGGATTCCCTTCAATTTATAAGCAGTCCTACAATAATAGTGCAGACGGAGGCTGTCATAAAGCGTCCATCTGTAATCGATTTTATTGGAAATCCTGCCGAATGTATCCAGATGACTGCTGTAAGTCGGGATCCATATTCTATCAAGAATATTAGGAATCCTACCCCTGATGTACAGCTTTTGGCTGTACAGAAGGCATGGAATGCACTCGGACACATCATAGACCAGTGTGAACAGGTACAGATTGAAGCTATCAATCAGATGGGCAGGTTTGCTTTCGTATATCTTAGAAATCCATCCGAAAAGGTACAGATGGAAGCGGTAAGGGAAACCGGAGGATGGGCACTTGGAATATTAAAGAATCTAACACCGGCTGTCCAGAGGGAGTACATAAGATTGTATGGACCTAACTTGCGATACATTAAGAATCCAACCGAAGAGATGCAGTGGGAAGCAGTCAAGAAAGATGGGTACGCCATCCGGTTTGTTGACAATCCAAGCGAGGAGATGCAGCTTGCAGCTGTACGTGAAGACTACAGTTGTCTTCACTGCATAGAGAATCCAACCGAAAAGGTAAGGAGTCTGGCTGAGGAGCTGGAGTATAATAATGAATCCAGCGAGGGTAGAAAGAGGCTCAATTCAATTCTCGAGACAGTTGATCTTGTCGAGATGGAACGGGCATCTGAAGCCAGAGGGGATGAAATCGAACAATAATTGAGAACGGGGGCAAATTGCCCCCGTTTCCGTAGAGCAGAAAGGAGAGGATTCATCATGGAAGGATCACCACATATAATATGCAATCTTCGGTACGCCGTGACACAGTATCATAAAGGAAAGATTCCTGTTGGTGCTCTGGTGGACAGCACTGATGACATGTTCGAGTACAACGACCGTGATGAGGCATGTGATAAGACAATGCCTGATAACACGATAGTGGACAATACAGACGATATGTTCAACTACAACCATTACAGGCTGGGTTCTACTGGAACATGGAATCAGAGGGGATACATATCTGTTGAACAGAGCAAGCGGCTTGCTGATCGGTACAGACCAGAAATTGTCTGGCAGCTGGTTCTGAGCTTTGATGATGAGTTTGCAGATGAATATGATATAAAGCCAAAGGAAAAGATGAAGAAGCTTGTTACCCGTTCAATGAATCGTACAATAAAGAGCTTAGGCTTTGATCCGGACAATGTTGAATGGCAGGCGAGCTATCATACCAACACGGAACATCCGCACTGCCATATCTGCTTCTATGAAAAGAAAAGATCAAGAAGTTTGTATAAACTTCCAAAAGACAAGGTTGAGCAATTCAGATC
>JABUSD010000204.1 GCA_021442845.1 Holdemanella sp. | reverse complement strand
CAAATTATTAATCATCAAAGGCAATACATTTTTTAAATTTTCAATAACGATTCTTATACACTTGTCATCCATTGTAAACAAACCAATTCTATGCATTGCAGAACCCCCTATTGTTTCTATTATACCGTAAAAAATATTACATTTTAGTCCATTTGTTTACCAAAAAAGACATGAATATGGTAAAAAGTGACATGAGAGGCGTTCATTGATATAAATAATATGAAACTAATTTCATATTTAAAAAGGAAGTGGTATATATATAGTCCACTTCCCTATTTCCATGTAAAATTATCGATTCCAGCACCAAGTTCAAAATGATACTTCACAATTCCTAAATCCACTTTGGCAAAAGGTCCAAACCCTGCCTTTGCTTCCACAATGCCATCTACATAGGTAATTATAAATTTCTGCTGATTCAAAGCTGTAGGAGCAAGAAGTGCATATTTCAAACCTTTTTTAAACCATGAAGGGCTATCCTCATCAATGTTGGAAATATCCTCCTTTGATTTTGAATTGTGTGGTATGCCCTGGTTATTTCCATATCCGATGGATATGACAATTACCACTTTTTCATCTTTTTCAAGTGTATAGAACGAATCAATCCGCTTATAGGTTAACCCAACCCAGCATGTGTTCAACCCTAGCTGCTGGGCAAATAAAACCAGCTTTTCGCCATAGTATCCACATGTTTCATCTAAATTGGGTATGTTTTTTCTTCCCGCCATGACAATATAGTTCTTTACACCTTCAAAGTTTCCATAACGAGCTAAACGGCTTGAAAAGGCAAGTGGTTCTTCGATTACAAGCTGGATATGCAATCCGCTCTCTTTATTACATGTATCAATCATCCCCTTTAATAGATTCAATGTATTCTTATCGATGCTTGTCATTGAATAGCTACGTACTGAATGACGCTGTTCCATAGCAGTCAATAAATCCATAAATTCCCCTCTCTCTATATATTTTATAATACATAATTTTATTGATATTTGACAATAATTTTGTGATGATAGTAAAGAGGTGATACACTATGTTGTCAATCAATAAAAGACCCGTCCTATTCACGGTACATGGATTTGGAAGAAGATTATCCGATGAATTTACACCTTTGCAGGCATACTTTAAAAAAAGGCATTATAAGGTAGTCACATTTAATATGTATGATATATACAACGATGAAGATATCCACTATAAAGACTGGATTGAACGAGCAGAGCAGAAGCTAAAGGAAACATTGGAATTAAACCAGCCTGTCATCATCCTAGGTTTTTCTATGGGTGGTGTCATTGCCAGCTATCTAGCCAGCATCTATCCTGTCCAATCTTTAATTCTTGTAGCCCCTGCCTTTCAATATCTGGATTTGCCAAAGGCAACAGCCCATGGTGTTAAGTTTGTCAAAGAGATAGGCCATAAGGATAAAGATGACATTTCATCCCAGCGTACAAAGGCATTTACGAAAATTGTATCCAAATATAAGGAATCGATAGCCGCTGTTGATTGTCCTGTATTGATACTTCATGGATTGAATGATGAAGTCATTCCTTTAGATAGTTCAAGAAATGCCTATGAAAAGATTACTGGCAAGAAATTCATGATGTTTATTGCCGATGGAAAACACAGAATGTTGTATGATAATACCATTCAGGATTCTTTATTCCCTATTATTGAATTGTGGATAAAAGACAAATTGATATAAAGACATTGTCACAAATTCATAAATTGTTCTATAATATACATAGATTTTAGGAGATTTTTATATGAATAAGAATAATAAACTAACAAAATCAGAGTTAGCCTGGATCTTATATGATGTAGGAAACTCTGCCTTTACCATGCTGGCATGCTCTTTGGTCACCATCTGGTTTAAAGACATTGCCACAGGCAATGGATTAGATCCCGGATTGCAGACAAGCTATTGGGCCTATGTAACCGGATGTGTAACACTATTTGTTGCTTTCATCGGACCCGTATGCGGTGCCATTGCAGATAATAAAGGATTTAAGAAACCAATCTTTACAGTCGCTCTATTAATTGGTGTATTGGGCTGTATGATGTTGGGATTCATCACAAACTGGCTTGCCTTCTTACTTGTATTCATCATCACAAAGACAGCCTATTCATCTTCTCTGGTATTCTATGATTCCATGGTAACCGATGTCACAACACCGGAAAGAATGGATGAAGTTTCTTCTTATGGATTTGCCTGGGGATATATTGGAAGCTGCCTGCCATTTCTAATCTGTCTATTAGCCTATGTAGCAGGTGAAGGCATGTTAGGGCCATCATTAGCTGCCATAATTTCAAGAAAAACAGCTCGTATCATCGGTTTTATGGTAACGGCAATCTGGTGGCTTTTAGTAACTATTCCACTGTTAAAGACATATGAACAGAAATATTATGTAGAATCAACAAAAGGTGCTATCAAAGAGGCTTTTTCCAACCTTTATCATACAATTGTAGATATTTTTAAACACGATAAGAAAGTTCGCTATTTCTTACTTGCTTTCTTCCTTTATATCGATGGTGTTAATACAATTATTGACAATGCGATTAATGTAGGAACCGATTTGAATCTAGATACAGTAGGACAGGTTGTCTTCCTATTGGCTACACAGGTTGTTGCCTTTGTATTCTCTTTAATCTTTTCAAGATTATCAAGAAAATATGAAACTGGAACATTGATTAAAGTGTGTATCTTTGGATATCTATGTGTTTCTATTTATGCCTTAACCCTAACAACATTATGGCAATTCGGTATCATGGCATTTGGAATTGGGATGTTCCAGGGATCTATCCAGGCATTATCAAGAGCCTATTATGGTAAAATCATTCCAGCCGAAAAATCAGGCGAATACTTTGGTATCTATGATATCTTCTCAAAAGGAGCTTCCTTTGTTGGATCTTTCCTACTTGGTTTTGTTAAGATGATGACAGGAAAGATTACCATTGCGGTTGGATCATTAGCTATCTTCTTCTTATTAGGTTTAATCCTATTTAATAAAGTTGATAAGCTTCAAAGAAAAGAACATTAATCTGGAAGGACTTATTCCTTCCTTTTTTATTATGAAATGTCAAATGGAGGTGTCA
>JABUSD010000374.1 GCA_021442845.1 Holdemanella sp. | reverse complement strand
CTTTATCAATGAATATATTAAAATGTTTCCCTATAATATTTGTAACTTCATTTAATACATTTTCTTCATCTATGATTGTTTGATTAATTAAACTTGCTTGTGCATTAATAATATGAAGAGCAATATTTCCTGCTTCTTTCTTTGGCAATCTAACATTTAATGTTTTATTGATATACTTTATTGCGTACAGTCCAAATTCATATTCTTCTTCATATAAGAATTGAATATCATTGCTCATTGGATATGACATTGTCATATTCTGTTTTAAACGCTTTATTGTAAAATCAATGTGATCAGCCAGTGTAAAAATGATATTTGAGCTTATATCTATTTTGTTTTTCTGTCGATATTCATCGACAAGATAGGTAGAGACTCTGAATATGTCTTCAGGAATGTAATTAAGCATATTCACATAATTTGGATCAATCATATAATAAGTTCGTTCAATTTTTGATAAATCCGTAAGATCATATGGAATGGCAGGAAATCCAACGCCTCTACCAATAACAACAATCTCATTATTATTTCCATCCAAACAAACAGCAGCGTTATTGTTGATTTTTCTAATAACCTTCATAGCCTCTCCTTTCTCTCTAAAATGCATAAATACTTCATTCTCTATTGAATGACCATGTAAATACTCTAGTATGTTTTGGGTACAAAAAAACTCATTCTTCCCAAACCAAAACACTAGAAAATCAGTATACTAATTTTATCTACGATGGTTAGGCCTCGAATGAGTTACCCTTATCAACTATTATATTATGCGCTTTCATAAGCAAAGTCAATATTAAAAGAAACCATAGCATTTTATTTACAGAAAATGACTATTCGATTAAATCAAAGGAAACTATAAAAGATCTTATTTCTGGCCCTAATTTATATGCTTCTAGAAAAGCGAATAAAGAGATTAAAAAGATTCATGCATTGTATAATTAACAAAGGCAGCTATTTGATAACTGCCTTTATAGCTCTTCATTTATCATATTAATCCATTGTGAATTCTCAGATTCTAGCCTTTCCATAAGAATATTGAAATTGCTGCTTCCTACTTCTTCATCATCTTTGCTTAACAATTTTACTCTTTCGCACATTATCTTATAATTATCAACTGTAATCATTTCAAATAACACTTCTCGTTGTTCCTTTTTGGCTTTGTATCCTTTGATACCAGTGTACTCTTCAATTATTGATGAATTCTTTTTCTTATTTGATTTTGTCAAAGATACATTTCCATAATGCTGAAGAATTACTTGCATAGTACATGGATTTCCAAATAATATAACATGATTCGATGCCGTTTCTGTTCCATGAAATTCATTTATTTTTCTTTTGATATCACTATATTGTTCATATGGTTTTCTATCTGTATCACAGAAAATGAATATAATCTCATAAGATCCATTTTGATAGGCATTTTGATATCTAGCAGGAATATTACCATTCCCATCAGCTGATATTAACCTTACATCATATTTATGACTCCACACATTTAAAGAATTGAGTTTTTTCAAGTATTCATACTCTTCTGCTCCTTCACAGATAATACATATCTTATGTCTATCAAAAATCTTTGGTATTCTACTTGCCATTCTTATTCCCTTTAATACTCAATAGTGTGTTGATAAGTTCTGGTTCTGGAAGTGCTCCTAAGGCTCCTTTTCGATATTTCTCTATTATATCTGTAGTATCCCGCACTCCCTGTTGTGCTGTAAAATCAGATAATGAATAAACATATACACCTTCCCTATCTTTATGTACAAACCATATCTGTTCTTTTCTAAACATTCTTTTACAATCCAATAGATTGATATCATGGACTGTAAATATCATCTGTGCATTATTGTTTAATTCATTATTAAATAAAGATACAATAGCTCTTGTTAATTTAAAATGAATACTACTATCCAATTCATCTACAATTAATATTCTTCCTTTTTCTAATGCTTCTATAACATATCCTGCAATTGCTGCTATCTTTTTTGTTCCTGTTGAATCAAAGATTGTACTGGGTACCTTTACACCTCTATAGGTTGATACTAGTCGTATCTGATCCATCATGACATCAGGTAATTCAAATATTTTTTCTTCTGGTTTTTCTTCTTCAGAGAATACTTCTATATTCTCCATATCCACATATTCATAATTATCTAGATATAAATCTGCATTCTTAATAAAATCCACAATCTTTTCCTGTATATGATTCTTATTCTTCATTAATTCAATCGTATGCTGTATGGGAATATTATTCATATTGATAATATCAATATTCTGTGCAAACCCTTGAATAATACATTTCAATTCATTTAACTTAATAAAGTTCTTTGTATCAATCAAGTAACATAATAGATTATTCTTAGATACAATTGACATCATATCTATTAATTTTTCATCCATTGATTTATATATATTTTCATTACAATCTTTTTCAATCCATACTACTTCTTTTTCATTTCCATAAATATCTCTTTGTATTTCTACAAAGCGTTCATATATAAATTCATTGGCTTCATAATGATATTGAAAATCATACGAATACTCTTTTGCTTTCCATAAGAAAGTTATTCCTAGATTGCAGATTGGATCTTTAGTAAATAGATTAGGTACTAGGATATGTCTTTGATTTAATAAAATCTGTTTTATTGAACGAATGCATTTTAAAAGACATGTCTTCCCTGCATTATTCTGCCCATATATACCTGTTGTTTTTAATACATTAAAACCATTTTCCATATGTACATTTGAACTCAATCGTTTATTTCGCATATCTGCCTTTAATGAAAAGATTATTTCTTCTTCAAAGATAAAACAGTTCTTTGCTCTTACTTCTACTATCATACATATCACCTATCCTTACTTTAATTATATGTATAATTTATTTTTTATGCAATTATTTTACATATATAATAAAAAGATGAAACATTATAGTTCCATCTCATATTCAAATACATCCAATCTTCCTAGATGTTCTAATCGGGATATACTGTATTGTATATCCTTTTCTGTATTGTAATTAGGGATATGTGGGATTCTAAATAGAATCTTATCTTTTGGTATTAGACTTGTTAATAAAGATATGTTTTCTAATACGATATCATTGTTACATTCTGTATACTTTAAATAGATTGTTGGATTCAT
>JABUSD010000317.1 GCA_021442845.1 Holdemanella sp. | reverse complement strand
AAGGTTCAATTGAACCTTTTAAGCTAAACGGATGGATTTCATTCTCTGTGGCGTTTTTGGCTTGTCATTGAAACGGCTTCTAGGAGTATTGACAATCTTATCTACCACTTCAATACCCTTTGTGATCATTCCAAAGGCAGCATATTGCCCATCTAGATGTGGGGCATCCTGATGCATGATAAAGAACTGCGAACTGGCAGAATCAGGAATCATAGTTCGAGCCATGGATAAGACACCACGCGTGTGTTTTAAATCATTTGTAAATCCATTGGAAGCAAATTCTCCATAGATGGTTTCACTCGATCCACCTCTTCCTGTACCAGTTGGATCACCACCCTGAATCATGAATCCAGGAATAATGCGATGGAAGATGATTCCATCATAAAACTTCTCTTCGATTAACTTCACAAAGTTGGCAACTGTCTTAGGCGCGATTTCAGGATATAATTCTGCCTCCATCACATCGCCATTTTCCATCGTAATAATAATATTTATCGTTTTCATACGCATTGTCCTTTCTTTTATATGGTAATATAGTACCATGAAAATAGGTTTATTGGGATTATCAAATCCATGTTCTACAACAAAAGTAAATGAAGTATTGGAAAAACTAAAGGATCATGAGGTATATGTATCTGCGTTTCTTTGTGAAAAAAGCAGTCCTATACAAAGAGCCAATCTTTGGAATATATGGATGAAAGATGGCTCCTTTGATTATATCTATGATATATCAGGTGGCGATTTAGCCAATGAATGCATTCCGTATTTAGATTTTGAAGCCTATAAGAACAATAAGACAATCTATGCAGGCTATAGCGACTGTACAGTTATTTTAAACAGTCTATATACAATCACAAAGAAACCATGCCTTTTATACCAGATACGCAATACAAATGATTGTATGGATCCATCACTCTATGATTTTGAATTAATTTATAAACAGGAAGACATTCATGGCATTGTCATAGGAGGAAATATCCGCTGTCTATTAAAACTGGCAGGTACACCTTATTTTCCTGATTGTAAAGATAAGATCTTATTTCTTGAAAGCTTTTCAGGAAATCCTTATCGGATTCGTACCTATTTTGCCCAGTTAAAGATGATGGATAAGGTGCATGATATTAAGGCAATTCTATTAGGGCAGTTTACGGAACTTGATGAAAACCATCAGGATGATATACTCTATGAATGTGCAAAGGAATTTCATGTACCAATCTATCGTACAAGACAGATAGGCCATTCTCATGATTCTAAGGCATTATGGATAGGAAAGGAAATCAGCTTATGATTAAACAGTTAAAATATAAAGAATTATTAAAACCATTAGGAATTCTATTAGGATTGAGTTTTATCTATAATTTAGGTGTATTAATTCTTTCATCTTTTATTATGGATTATATTGTTCAGACAACATTGTGTCTATTTTCTTCGATTGGTTTGTATATCCTCTGCTCAAAAATATGGGATAAAAAAGCACCGATTGCCTTTAAACAGCTGATCCATGTATTGATTATTGAAATGATCTGGTTAATATTTGTCTTTGTAGTACTAGAAGGATTGAATCAATTGGCAGCAACACAAGTATGGGCGGATATTTTAAATCAGATGATTGGTGCCATTCTTATCCTATTTGCCATTCCTTTTGAACTGTTATATTTTTATCAGCTGCACTTACAGAAAACCAATGTGAAGGATATTTTCAAAGGAATAAAAGAATGCATTTCAAAGAATGGAAGAACCATTTTTAATACATATTGTTTTATTTTAATTTTTATTGTCGTAGTGGATACATTAACAGGAGGATTGATGTCCGTCATCCATGGATTGGATACATACCAGATGTTTTCGACAATGACTTTATTTGGAAATCCATTAATGAACTGCATGATGCAGATGTTTTTGATAGCAGGGATGGGATTACCAATACTAGAATATATTCTATCCTTAGCCATTTTCTTTTTTATCGGATTGTGGGTAGGATTATTAGAACTGAATTATATAGATTTTATAAAAAGAAAGTGCGAAGAATGAGATTAAATGAACTTTCGTTGACAAAAAGACGATTAGAACTGATTGAAAGAATGGAAATCGATAGTGTAGAATCACTGTTAAAGACATATCCATATCGATATGAAACAGTCGAGGCTGCACCTTTTTCAGTATGGAAAGAAGGCGATACGATTGCCTTTGAAGGATTAATCTGTAAACAGGCCCATATGGTACGTTTACAGAAGAATCGTTCCATGACAAAATTTCATGTGATCAGCTGGAATGAAGATTTAGAGATTACCCTTTTTAATCGTCCATGGGCACAGCAGTTTAGTTTTGGAAAGACAATCACTATCTTTGGAACATACCAGGGACATAATAAGGTAACCGCATCCAATTATAATTTCAAGCCGTTAAAGGAACAGCTGGGTATGCATCCTGTCTATTCTTTGACAGAGGGATTGAAACAGAATGAAATGCAAACTATTATGGATCAGGCTTTAGAACATATTGATTGTCTTGTCGATGTGATTCCAGAAAGGTATAAAGAGAAATATCGATTAATGGATTATCATCAAGCTATCAAGCTGATTCATAAGCCAACTACAATGCAGGATGTTAAACAGGCTATTCGTACTTTGAAATATGAAGAATTCTTATGTTTTCAATGCGTCATGCAGAAAAACCAGAGTATCAATAAAGAGGAGAGCTTAAAAACACCAAAACAGTTCGATAGAAATAAGATTGAGGAATGGAAACAGACATTGCCCTATATATTAACAGAAGATCAAAGTAATGCGATTGAAGATATATTAAATGATATGACATCCAATCGTATGATGTATCGCTTGTTACAGGGGGATGTAGGCTGTGGAAAGACTATGGTAGCTATCGCATCTATGTATGCCTGCCATTTATCCAGTCATCAAAGTGCTTTATTGGCACCTACGGAAATCCTTGCGATTCAACATTATGAAAATCTAAAGAAACAGAATTATTTCCTAAGTTATATTCCACACCCACTCCATAATTCATAGTATTTCCATCTAATTTTATTTGTTCCACTCCATTTTGATTTAAACGCACATTGTATTTTCCTAAGATTTCTTGTGTTACCCCTGCCTTAGCATAAGAATTCAACTTTCCAAAAGAAAATTGATTTTT
>JABUSD010000412.1 GCA_021442845.1 Holdemanella sp. | reverse complement strand
ATTTTCATACTTATAAAGTGATTTTAAGACCGAGGTGAAAAAACAAATGGAAGAAACAAGACAAAAGATTGTGACAACAATCGAGAAATTGCGTCCATACCTGCAACATGATGGTGGCGATATTGAATATCTGGGAACCGATGAAAATGCGATTGTCTATGTAGCCTTTAGAGGGGCATGCCAAGGATGCATGATGGCTTCCGCTGACTTTTCAGAAGGAATCAAGCTATTATTATTAGAAGAAGTAGCCAATGTAAAAGATGTTGTATTAGTCGGATAAGATGGAGAAATCCATCTTTTTTTATATAAAAAGGTGTAATCAATCGATTACACCATCTTTGGAATAAAATACTTAATCTGGACTTCCCACCAAGGCCAGTCGTGGTAGACATCACTACCCCAGAAATCGCACCATACATGGATTCCCTTTTCATCCAGGATGCCTTTTAATTTACGAAGCGTACCTGAGCATACTTCTTCCCAGCTTCCCTGTCCAACACAAAGGATTGCCTGTGAATTGTTGTACATTTCCACATATGGGTGCGTTGGATCCATATTGGCTAAATATGTACATGGATTGTTGTTGTAGCAGTTTTCATCATAAACACCATGGAAGTATTCATCCATATCATAGACACCTGATAATCCTAAGCACTTGTCAAAGCGATCGGGGAATCTAAAGAAGAAGTTAGCGGCATGCGTACCACCCATACTTGCACCTAATGTCATGCATTTTGAATCTTCTGGAAGTCCTGCCTTATACAATGCACTTGGCACCAATTCATTCATCACATAACGAACCCAGTCTTCCTGTAAAGCCATACGATAATGTGTATCTTCATAGCTTGACCATGTTTCCTTGTCGATTGAATCTACTGTACAGAACTGGATTCTTCCCTGTTCAATCAAATCTTCAATCAGCCAGAACATCTTACGATCTTCCCATTCAAAGAAACGACCATCCTGACATGGGAAAACAAAACACATCTTTCCTCCATGTCCATACATTTTAAATTCCATAAAACGATTTAAGTTTTCACTATATTCTCTAAAATATCGAATCTGCATATCTTACCCTTCTTTCGTGCCGTTTGATTATATCATATTCAAATGAACTTTAAAGATTATTTTTTTCATTTTCCAGAATATCTATCACATTCTCTAGATTTTCGACAACCTTATAAGCCATTTTATAATGTTTTTCATCCGGTTTTACCAAATCAGGAACACAGATGACATCCATACAAGCTGCACAGGCTGCCTCAATACCCGCCATGGCATCCTCTAATATTAACATTTCCGTTTTTTGAAAACCGGTAATTTCACATGCCTTTAAAAAGATATCCGGTGCTGGTTTGCGATTTTGAACCATATCCCCACAGACAAGATAATCAAAGGATTCATAGATTTCTGCCATTCTTAATAGTTTTTCTACAGTTTTTCTATCCGTACTGGAACCAACGACAAGAATATATCCATTCTTTTTTAGATAGTCCAATAAAGTATACAATCCCTTTTTAACGGGAACACCTTTTGTATACATCCAGTTCCATCGCGTCTTCTGTACATAATCCATAATTTCTTCATGATTCATCTTTTTTCTACAATGTCTATCTATCATTTCATAGTAAGGTTCATCCCCCATTCCACAGACAGTGGAATACACATCTTTTTCAATCAAAGGATATCCATTTTCCTTAAAATACTGATTCAAGGCATTCATATAATCGGTTTCAGTATCAAACATCAAACCATCCATATCAAACACAACTGCTTTTTTCATATTCATCACCATAAGAATTGTACAGGATTCCCTTTTTTATTTTCAATATATCAATTGTATTTTTTAATCCGTTGCCTTATAATATTCGTGCATTTTTTAAAAAGGAAGTGAGCCAGAAAATGTCAGAAAAAGAAAAGATTTTAAATATTGCGGTCATTGCCCATGTCGATGCAGGAAAATCTACCTTGGTAGATGCCTTTTTAAGACAGAGCGATGTATTCCGTAATAACGAAGAAGTAGTCGATTGTATCATGGACTCCAACGACCTGGAAAGAGAACGTGGTATTACCATTTATTCAAAGAACTGTTCCATTATTCATAAAGGTGTAAAGATTAATATTGTGGATACACCAGGCCATGCTGACTTCTCCAGTGAAGTAGAACGAATCATTCGAACAGTTGATACCGTTATCCTGCTTGTTGATGCATCGGAAGGGCCAATGCCACAGACACGCTTTGTGTTATCCAAGGCATTGGAAATTGGTTTAAAGCCAATTCTATTGATCAATAAGATTGATAAGAAAGATCAAAGAGCCCAAGAAGTCGTAGATGAAGTATTTGATTTATTCCTGGATCTAAATGCCAATGATGAACAATTGGAATTCCCCATCCTATATGGTGTGGCAAGAGAAGGAATTGTCCAATACGATGTGGATACACCATCTGATTCCATCGAACCATTGTTTGATACGATTCTAAAACACTGTCAAGTCTATCCCGATTATGATGATGAACCATTACAGATGCAGGTATCAGCTTTAGCCTATGATGAATACATCGGACGTTTAGGAATTGGACGTATCTATAAAGGTGTTCTAAGACAAGGAAATCAATATATTCGCTGCAATGAAGAAGGATTTGAAAAGAAGGAATCCATTTCTAAATGCTTTGTCTATAAAGGATTATCAAGAACGGATGTCAAGGAAGCCCATTCAGGGGATATCGTTGTCATTGCCGGTATGCCAGATATCAATATTGGGGATACAATCTGTGAGATAGACCATGTCAATCCAATGGAACAGATTCCAATTGAAGAACCAACCTTATCCATGAATTTCCATGTCAACGG
Source organism: Holdemanella sp. (assembly GCA_021442845.1). GTDB lineage: Bacteria > Bacillota_I > Bacilli_A > Erysipelotrichales > Erysipelotrichaceae > Floccifex. Next base: position 310 of record JABUSD010000412.1, on the reverse strand, counting down.
TTCTCCATTTGCAGGCCAGTCAGGAAAGTATGTCACAAGCCGTAACATCAAGGAAAGACTGGAAAAGGAATTAGAAGTCAATGTCGGATTGAAGGTGGAACCAACCGATTCCGCTGACTGTTTCAAAGTCAGTGGACGAGGAGAGCTTCATATTTCCATCTTAATTGAAAATATGCGAAGAGAAGGCTATGAATTGGCTGTATCCAAACCAGAAGTCATCTTGCATGAAGATGAAAACGGACAGAAGGTAGAACCTGTTGAAGAAGTCATCTGCATTATGCCGGAAGAATATTCCGGAACCATCATCAAC
>JABUSD010000358.1 GCA_021442845.1 Holdemanella sp. | reverse complement strand
GATTCAAATGGAGGTATATTAAGTAAGTCTTGACTACCCAAACTAAATTGACAGGATTGTATAGGCTTGTTAACATATGAATAACTCTTTGCATTGCATGACCAAATACAATACAAACTGAACAGGCCGGATATCAATCTGGGGCCGGGTCACATTGTGACAGTGGATGTTAAAACTAACCCACGGGACAGTAGCTTATTACTGGTTTCGCGGGTTTTATTTTATATAGAACCTTCGAACAAATTAAAGAGTGTTTAGGAGGTTTTTTTTATGGATATGGAGAAAGTTGCGGTACGCGTATCAAAAGTAAGTATTTATGGGAATTTCATTTTATCCGGTTTAAAATTATTAGCTGGAATCCTTGCCAACTCCCAGGCAATGATATCGGATGCTATCCATTCGGCATCTGATGTATTCTCAAGTATTGTCGTTATTATCGGAATTAAACTTTCCGCAAAAGAATCTGATGAAGATCACCAGTATGGGCATGAAAGAATGGAATCCGTTGCGGCTATATTATTGGCTTTCATTCTAAGTGTTACCGGTTTATTTATAGGAAAAGCGGCAATTGATAGCTTATTAAATCCAGATTATGTAATCCCAATGCCAGGAAAATTAGCATTAGCTGCCGCTGTGATTTCCATCATTTCCAAGGAAGCAATGTACTGGTATACAAGATATTATGCTAAGAAATTAGATTCAGGTGCCTTGATGGCCGATGCATGGCATCATCGAAGCGATGCCCTGTCTTCCGTTGGATCTTTGATTGGAATTACAGGCGCTAGAATGGGTTATCGCTGGTTAGATCCAGTTGCCAGTATTGTGATATGTATATTTATTGAAAAGGCAGCTTTTGATATCTTTATGGATTCCATTGAAAAGATGGTAGATCATGCCTGCAGTGAAGAGATGCAACAGGAAATTATGGCTGTTGCCAGAGCACAGGATAAGGTATTGGGAATATCAAATCTGCAGACACGTGAATTTGGAAATAAGATTTATGTCGATATAACTGTTATGGCTGATGGAAATATGACCTTATCTGAAAGTTATGAAATATCAAAATCTGTCCATGATAGCGTTGAAAAAGCATTCCCTAAGATAAAACACATATCAGTTTGCATAAAACCATTTGTTGAATAGAAAAAAATGGTATAGTATATGATGTGTGAAAGGAGATGGTGATATGCGAGATCCTTATGATGTATTAGGTGTATCTAGAAATGCTTCCGATGATGAAATAAAAACAGCTTATCGTAAGCTGGCAAAGAAATATCATCCTGATTTGAATCCAGGGGATGCCGATGCGGCTGCAAAGATGAAAGAAGTCAATGAAGCCTACAATGCGATTAAAGATGGTAGTGCACAATACTACAATCCAAATACAGGACAGACTACCCAGAATCCTTATGGACAGCCATATGGCAATTATCGAAACCCGTATGAAGATATCTTTGAACAGATGTTCAGGCAAGCCCAGCAGCAGAATGCAAATGGACCCTATCAGCAATATTCCAATGGACCATTTCGAACATATACTTATCGCAGAAAAGGTGGATCCAGCATTATTCGCTTTTTTATCATCTTCTATCTGATTCAATTCATTTTCCGGTTGTTCTTCGGCGGATGTTACAGTCCATATTATTACTACTACCAGCAGCCACAGGAAAATCAACAAAATAGTACAACACAACAGTGGAATAGAAACGATTCTGTTGACGCATAAGACATTTGCATTGTGTAAATGTCTTTTTTTAGTATAATCATACTTATGGATAAACAATTATATGAAAAAATCTCTCAACCATTTAGAGAGAATAAGATATTATATACTCTATTAATGGCATGTAATACAATTCCAACGGGAATTGGATATATTTTCTATCCTATATTACTTATCTATTTATGTTTTACGGATTATCATAGGATTCCTGCATATATTTTCTTTCCAGGGTTGTTTTTTGTATGCTTATCGATTGTAAGAAATAAGCTATCCTATAGTAGACCTTATGAAGTATTGGATATAAAACCATTAATTAAAAAGGATACAAAAGGAAAATCCTTTCCATCCAGACATGCATTTTCCATTTTTCTTATTGGAACGTTATGGTTACCTATAAATTTATATATCGGTATCTTTATTTTAATCTGTGGAATTATACTATGCATAGCTCGTGTAATCGGTGGGATTCATTTCACAACGGATGTCATTGTAGGTATGATTCTAGGAATGTTAAGTGGTATTTTCACCATAATGATTTAGGGTACTTTATGAAGAAATCATTCATATATATTAATATAGCTGTATTATTATTTGGATTAGCGGGAGTCTTTTCTAAAATGATTGGATTGCCATCGATCCTTATCACATTTGGAAGAGTTAGTATCTCTTCTATTTTTCTATTTATCTATATAAAACTGGCAAATAAGGATATGACGCTATCTAAATATAAATATCTTATTTTTCTTGCTGGTATTATTCTTGCTCTTCACTGGACAACTTTTATTGAATCCATTCATCAATCTACGGTGGCAATTGGTACTATTACATTTTCAACCTTTCCCCTATTTGTGATGTTGTTTGAAATTGTCTTTTTTAAGGAAAAGATGCATATCAAACATTTATTCTGTATTCTTCTTATCATTATAGGTGTATATATTACCATTCCAATATTTACATTTGATAATTCAATGGTTAAAGGTATATGCATAGGGATGATCAGTTCTGTATCTTATGCCGTTCTTACAATTATCAATAAAATCGTATCAAAAGAATATGAAAGTACAATTATTACCTTTTATGAACAATTTCTGGCATCTGTAATCTTAGTTCCAAGTCTTTTTATAGTTCCATTCACAATGACTTTTAAAGATGGTATCTTACTTTTCATCTTGGGAATAGGTATGACAGCATTAGCCCATACATTGTTTGTAGAAAGCTTAAAGAAGTTACCAGCAGGACTTGCAGGCATATTATCGTGCAATGAAATGGTATATAGTATTGTATTTGCCTTTCTATTATTAAAGGAAGTACCATCCTTTAGAGAAATCATAGGAGGATGTCTTATCTTTGTGGTTTCAATCTATAGTCAAATCAGTACCAATTCTCAATAAAATGTTTATAATAAAGAATATACAAAAGAAAGAAGAGGAATATTTATGGCAAAATTTGTATGTACAGTATGTGGT
>JABUSD010000283.1 GCA_021442845.1 Holdemanella sp. | reverse complement strand
AACTAATCTATTTATATTAGCTAATAATTCAATAGCTTCCTCTAACCATCCTTCTACAATGGTATTGGTTCCTAGAGAATATCCATGAACGGTAGAAGGATACGTTCTATAATAATGTTCTATGTTGTAATTCTTTAACTGTTCTACCAGTAATCGACTATTTTCAATGGATACAGAATTATCTTTATCACATTGCCATACATAGACTTTAGGATAGGAAGAATCAATATTCTTTTCAATGGAATACATATCATATAATTCGATATGATTGCCTAATAAGTTATCTCTTGAACCTATATGCGTATATTCATGCATGGTGATGACTGGATAGCCTAATACTAAGGCAGCCGGTTTTGGTAATGTATAGTTTAATATCTTTGTACAATAACCAGCTGCAAGATGAGCACCTGCACTAAAGCCTACTATCATATAGTCTTTGATATCAATCATCCATTCCTTCTGTTTAGAAAGGATGATGGATATACAATCATTTAAATCATCAAAGGACTGGATGGCATTTGTTCCAACACTATAGTTTAAGACAAAGACATGATATCCCTTTTCATAGAGTGCTTTTGCGACCGGATATCCTTCCTGTACATGGGCAACCATGCTGTAGCCACCTCCTGGTATGACAATCACAAATTTAGATATTTTCTTTTGAAGAAAACAGGCCATACCAACATTTTCATGATCATTCACTTTATAGAAGTATTGATGTTCTAAAAGAAAATTCATGCCATCCACTAACATCTTTGCATCCCATATATGGGAATAGTTTTCAATGTCTTTAAAGGGAATGCCATTATAGAAATCTTTTTTACTGGATTGAATTTTAATCATATACTCAAAGTCTTTATTCTTTAATGCATTGATACAATCCAATATATTATTATTTACATTCATAAACTAATAGTATCAAATCCTGATACCGTTATAAATAAAAACCATTGTATAATAGAAATAGATATAACATTTAAAGGAGGGACTTTTATGTCAAAAATGTTTGAACCCATTAAAATTGGAAATCTGGAATTAAAGAATCGCTTTATTATGGCACCAATGGAAAATGGAATGGCAGGATTAGGTACAGGTGATTGTACCGATCGTATCATTGCCTTCTTCCAGGAAAGAGCAAAACATGACGTTTCCATGATTATGCCAGGTTCGATTGGAGTATCCCCAGAAGGAAGAGGATTGCCAACACAGTTATCCCTTTATGAAGAAAGACATGTGGCTGAACACAAGCGTTTAGTGGATGGAATCCATGCAGCAGGAGCAAAGGCAGGAGCCCAGATCTATCATGCTGGAAGACAGGCATCGGAAGCCATTACTGGATGTACACCACTTGCACCAAGTGCAATGCCATGTTCCCTGCTAGGAAATCATCCAGAAGAAATCACATTGGAACAGATGGAAGAAATCAAGCAGAAATTCATAAAGGCAACAAGATGGTCTATTGAAGCTGGATATGATTTAGTGGAAGTCCACTTTGCCCATGGTTATCTATTGCATTCTTTCATGTCAACACACTCTAACTTTAGAACGGATGAATATGGAGGAAGCTTTGAAAATCGAATCCGTTATCCAATGGAAGTACTAGAAGCATGTATTAAAGAAGCCAATGGTGAAGTACCAATCCAGATTCGTGTATCTGTGGATGAATATGTAGCGGATGGAATGCATTATGATGAAGTAGAACAAGTATGTATCTTAGCCGAAAAAGCCGGTGTATCATCGATTTCATTAAGTGCAGGATGTTATGATGCGGTTGATTATGCCATCCAGCCAATGTATGTACCACAGGGATTTATTCTACCTTATGCAAAACAATTGGTGAAGAAGGTAAATGTGCCAGTCATTGTTGCTGCACGTTTAAATAATGCAAAAATGATTGAAAATATCTTTGATGAAGGAATGGCAGATATTGTAGCGATAGGACGAGGATTGATTGCTGATCCAGCCATCATTGAAAAGATTCAGAATAAAGATTATGACAACATTCGTTACTGTATCGCATGTAACCAGGGATGTATTGACCGCGTATTAGGCGGAATGCCAGCTCACTGTATGGTCAATCCAGTTGCAGGAGAAGAAGCAACAAGACAATTAAAACCAAAGACATCCGATAAGACAATCTCCGTCATTGGAGCAGGACCAGCTGGTATGCAGGCAGCCTTAACACTATCACAAAGAGGATATGATGTAACTCTATATGGAAATATGGATGGAAAAATGTCCGCTGTTGCCACAGCACCAGAAAAAGATACATTCAACTTATTTAAAAACTACTTAAAGAATCAGATTGCAAAAGCAAACATCCAGGTAATCGATAAGATGATTACACCAGAAGATACATTGGATACTGATGTAGTCATCATCGCAACAGGTTCAAATCCAATCATTCCAAACATTGAAGGTGTAAACAATGACAATGTAGTCATTGCTGAAGATGTATTAAATGGAAAAGAAGTTGCAGGAAATGTTGTCGTAATTGGTGCTGGATTAGTAGGTACTGAAACATGTAAATACTTAGGAAACAAAGGCATTCAATGTACATTAGTCGAAATGAAGGATTCCATTGCGGATGGAATTGGTGCTACTTTTGTAGGACATATGTTTGATAAACTAGCCGAATACAATGTTAAGGTTATGACATCCGCAACTGTTAATAAAATCACAGATGAAGGTGTAATTGTCAACGATGCACTTATTCCATGTGATTCTGTAGTATTAGCCTGTGGATATAAGGCAAATAATGCATTACAGGATACATTCTCTAAAGACCATGAAGTCTATGTCATTGGCGATGCAAAACAAGCTAGACGCATTCTAGATGCCACAGAAGAAGCATATTTAATCGCAAACGAAATCTAATTAAACACTAAGCCAGGAAAGAATTCCTGGCCTTTTTAATTTCATTTTTATTACCAACTTTATTACCAACTTTATTACAATCAAATGAATCTAGCTAAATAAATCTTTAAAATAATAATGGTCAGAGTTAAACTCTGACCATCTTTTTACTTTATGTACGTCTTCACTTCCTCAACAGACATCTTTAAGGCTTTGGCAACACCATCAACACTCATTGATTCCAATAGCGTATTTACAACCTCTGTCATATTTTCTGTTTTACCTTCAATAAGTCCTTCTTCTTTTCCTGTGAAATACGAATCCCGATCATCAAAGAATT
>JABUSD010000023.1 GCA_021442845.1 Holdemanella sp. | reverse complement strand
TCTGGAGGACAGAAACAGCGTATTTCCATTGCCAGAGTCTTCTTGAAAAATCCAAAGATATTGATTTTGGATGAAGCGACATCGGCTTTAGATAATGAAAGTGAGACAATCATTCAAAAAAGTTTGGATGAACTATCCAAAGGAAGAACATGCATTACCATTGCCCATCGTTTATCCACAATCCGCAATGCCAATGAAATTGTCGTCATTGATGAAGAGGGAATCCAGGAACGGGGTAGTCACGATGAATTGATGACACGCAATGGTATTTATGCACGATATTATCAGTTACAGTTTCAAAAAGAATAGCGGGGAAGATCCCCGCTATTTTAGCTTAATAATCCACTGGATGCAAAGACATCGTCTTCTTCCTGTTCTAAATCATCCAGTAAACTCTTTAATTTTTCTCTTTCTCTTTCAATTGCCTGTAAATCATTGGATGCAAGGACTCTTTCAAAACGCATCATCGCTTCATCAATTTCTTTTCTTGTATAGCTGGATGATTCTTCATAGAGACGTTCACCTCGTAATAGAATCAGTTTATTGGCCTCTTCATCACGAGGGGACTGTTTATACTGTTTCAATTGTTCCATGCGATAGGCAAGCTCTTCTTCACTCATGCGATTGGTATCATTTTGAATGATAAGATGTTCTTTTGCACCTGTTGATAAGACATGGACTTCCACTTCTAATAGAGAATTCACATCATAGGTATAAGTCACTTCAATGACTTCTTTTCCTTTTGGACCGACTGGTACAGAAACGCTTACTTCCCCTAATAATAAGTTATTATAGGCAAGCCTGCTTTCTCCCTGTAATACTTTGATGGTAATCTGCTTCTGGTTATCATGGGCCGTACAGACCTTTGTGGTCTTGGATACAGGAATGACCGTATTTCTTTCAATAATTGGAAGATAATGACCATCTTCATCAAAGATGCCATTGTTTGAAATGACTTCCGTTCCTAATGTATAGGGGCACACATCGGTTAAGATGATCTCTTTGATTTCCTTATCTCTGGATTTGATGCCACACTGTAGACCCGCACCAATGACAATCGATTTATCTGGATCAATGAGTGTCTTTGCCTCACGGCCAAATAATGATTTCACAAATCTTCGAACAATTGGCATACGGGTTGCACCACCAACGAGAACAATTTCATCGATATCCTGCAATGTCAGTTTTGAATCCTTTAGACTTTTCTCAATCGGTTTTTTCATCTTCTTTAATAAAGGAGCACATTCCTTTTCATATTCATCCTGATGAATCGTTGTTTCATAGACAGTTCCATGCATCACAAAAGACATATGGACCTCATCTTTTTTTGTGAATTCGCATTTCCAGTTTTCAGCTGCTTTCATCAGTTTATTCCTGGTTGGAAGATCCAGATTATCAAAATCAATTCCATTTTTATCTAAGAAAAGATGAGCAAGGACATTTGTGAAATTTTCACCACCGATATAATTATCCCCAGCAATCGCATGGACTTCCATAATCATATCATTCAACTCCAGAATGGAAATATCAAAAGTACCACCACCTAAATCAAAGACAAGGTATTTTAAACTTTCCCCTTTCTGATCCATGCCATAGGATAATGCCGCTGCCGTGGGTTCATTGATGATTCTTTTCACGGTAAAACCAGCCAGTTCACCGGCTTTCTTGGTTGCCTTTCTTTGCATATCATTGAAATAGGCAGGTACAGAGATAATCGCTTCTTCAATGGTTTCCTGCAGATAGTCTTCTGCATCTTCCTTTAAGCTCTTTAAGACAAAACTGGATAATTCCTCCGCTTTAAACGTCTGTTTATTTAAAGTGAATTCCTTTTCGGTACCCATGCTTCTTTTGAAATTTCTTGCCGTATCAAAAGGGAATAGGATTTCTCTTTCCTTAGCTGTCTGTCCTACATAGACAACCCCTTCATTATCTATGCTGACAACAGATGGGGTTAATAGCTTTCCTAAACGATTGGGTATGATTTCTACCTTTCCATTACGAAAACATGATATTAAGCTATTTGTAGTTCCTAAATCGATTCCTACAATCATAGAATTCCTCCAAATCTTTTTTCTAGAATGACAAAATCAAATTCATATGGATATATGCTACGATTCTTCTTGGCACGCTCATAGGCTTCTTTTTTATCACCTAAAATATAAAGGGCATGAACCATAAAGATTTCTGCATCTTTGCATCCCTTTTCAATACAGCTTTCACATAGATGCATAGATGTTGAAACTGTATATGCTTCCATCGCCTTTTCCTTTTCACCTAGAATGGCATACATACAGATGCATCTTGCGGTATATAAAGGTTCATAGGGCTTATTCTTCTTTGTTTTATCCAATAATAGGTCAAGTGCCATTTTCGCATATTCCTTTGCCTTTTCTTTCTTATTGGAATAGAAGTGATTTAAGGCAAGATGCATAAGCGAATGGGAATCATCCCTATGATCCTTACTCTTTTTTAGCCATAAGCGAATCAGGGCATCATAATTCATATCATAGGCATAGATATCCCGCAATATGGCATCCGCTGCTTCTTCACTTAAATCGTTCATATGCTTATTCAATAGCTTTTTCGCTTTTTTCACATTGCCTGTATATAGATTGAAGAAGATGAGATAGGCATAGTATTCCTGCATATCCTCATTGGCATTCTTCCAGTCTTCTAAATGTTTTTCACATGCTTCCCATTGTCCATTGGATGTATAGACATCGTATTTCTGACGGTATACATAATAGCTATCATCATAGGAATAGGTAATATCCAATGCCTTGATGGCTTCTTTCCACTGTCCTAAACGATTTAAAATCTTATGGACGCGAAAATATAGAGGCGCTTTCTTTTTATCTTCCTCTGTCCTATCAATCATTGTATGAAGCAAAGAAAGAAGCTTAGGATATGCCTTCTTATATTCATAGACATAAGACAATCCTCTATATCCATCAATATCAGTTGGATCGACTTCAATTTCTTTTTTAAAGATTTCTTCTGCCTTATCAAATTCTTTCAAATAACGATAACACGTTCCTGCATAGAAATAATATTCTCCACAGTTTGGGCTTTTTTCAATTAAATAGGTATAGTAATACAAGGCTTTATCTAAATCTTTATATATGCGTTTATAATAGACTTCCGCTAAATTATGTTCTACATTCAAGGAATGGAATGGGAAAGCTTCCATATATTTATAGAT
>JABUSD010000281.1 GCA_021442845.1 Holdemanella sp. | reverse complement strand
AAGGAAAAAAAAGATGAACAAAGAGAATACTATTATCAGAAAAGATAATCATATCTTGCCTTTCCTATGGATTCATGGAGAAAGTGCCCAGAGAATGATATCTGAAATTCACCGCATTCATGAAAGTGGAATTGGTGCTTTATGTATTGAAGCAAGACCTCATGATGATTTTAATGGGCCAAAATGGTTTGAAGATATTAAAGTCATTATAGAAGAATGCAAGAAGTTAGATATGAAAGTATGGTTATTGGATGATAGCCATTTCCCAACGGGATTTGCCAATGGAGAAGTAAAGAAAAATTATCCTGAACTATGCAAGAAATATCTATGTCTAAAGACATATGATTTCTGTGGTCCTGTAGAAGGATCAGGTGCTTGTATCACAAATGCAATAAAAGCACCTACAGATCAGATTTTAAAAGTATTTTTACAGAAAAAGACTGGTTTTGAAGATGTAGATTATGCACAGACTATAGATGTAACTGATACAATCCATCAGGTTGATGATTTCAATACGGGAAAACAGATCTGGATGTACTACATTCAGAAATTTATTACGGCAGGAAAGCAGACATATGTTAACTTTGATCTGCCAGCTGGACAATGGTCGTTGAATGTATTGACAGTATCTTATAAAGGTGGAGAAAAAGAAACAGAAGGATATTTAAATCCACTTTTAAAAGAAGGTACACAAGTTTTGTTAGACACTGTATATGAGCCAATCTTTGAACACTTTAAAGATGATTTTGGAAAGACATTCATGGGATTTTTCTCAGACGAACCTCGCTTTGGAAATATCCATGGAGCTGAGGATGCTTCCATTGGACGCAATCCATATATGAATCTTCCATGGAGTGATGATCTTCTTGGGAAATTAGTGGATAAGTGCAATGAAGTGGGTGGTCTACTTGCGGACATGACAGAAGATAAATTATGTACACTTCTACCTTATCTATTTATTGGAGATACAGAAATCGCCCATGCTTTACGCTATGCCTATATGGATTTGGTATCATATCTATATTCAGAAAACTTTGATGGTGTAATCGCAAACTGGTGTCATGAGCACAATGTGCAGAGAATTGGTCACTGCATCGAAGACAATGAAGCCGCTTCTCGTCTAGGATATGGTGCTGGGCACTTGTTCCGTGCTATGAAATATGCCGATATGGCAGGAATTGACGTCGTTATCCATCAGGTAACACCAGGGTTTGATGATGTGATGTTCAAAGGATTTCACAAGCCAGGCTGGGATGGAGAATTCTTTACATACCTTCTAGGAAAGTTTGGCGGAAGCTTAGCACATCTAGAACCAAATAAATTAGGTCGCTGCATGTGTGAATTGTTTGGGGCTTATGGATGGGCAGAAGGAAACCGCCTGATGAAATGGTTAGCCGACTACATGATGGTTCGTGGTGTAAACCATTTAGTACCACATGCCTTTGACTGTGCGGATTTCCCAGATGCTGACTGTCCTCCTCACTTCTATGGAGATGGAAAGAATCCACAGTATCCTGAATTTAGAATCCTGATGGATTACTGTAATAATGTATGTGATATCTTAAATGATGGTATTGCCAATCCTTCTGTCGCCCTTTATTTCAATGCAGAAGGAGAATGGTGTGGAGATTACCAGAAGACCCAGAAACCAGCAGCTTTATTAGCTCGCAACTGTATTGATTATGATTTAATCTCTATGGATTACATTCTAGAATGTGAAGTTGTAGACAAGAAACTATGCATTAATGGTATGAAGATGAATGCCTTAGTTCTGCCTTGGCAAAAACGTCTTCCATCCAAACTGTTAGAAAAGGTTATCGATATTGCGAAACAGGGATGTCCTGTATACTTTGTAGATGGACTTCCTGAAGTATGTGTGGGTAAAGATGTACTGGATGAATTGAAGAATAGTGTACAAGTTGTAGCCCTTAATAATCTTGTATCAACATTACAGACAAATGGATGCAATGAATTAAGTGTAGATACATATTCCCCATTCCTTCGTTATTATCACTATTCAAAGGATGGCAAGGAATTCTACTTCTATACAAATGAAAGTGTAGATACATATGTAAACACAAAAGTAACAGGAATGAAAACGGGTTATATGTATGAATACAATCCATTTGATGGAAAACTATATGTAGATAATACCGAACAGCTTGTGTTAGCTCCATATACATCAAAGATGGTTGTCATATCACAGATGGAAATGGATGCAGAAGAAAAAGAAACATTTATCATAGCTAAATCCATTGAATTGAATGAATGTACAGTTTCGATTGCTGATATGAATGACATGTCTACATATACTGCATTAGAAGGTATAAATACAGTGGGATATATTTCAAACAAACCAGAATTTGAAACATTTGGAGGACGTATCCGCTATACATTCCAGGTTGAATTAAGCGTATCAAAGGCACAGGTCGAATTATTGGGTGTTTATGAAGGTGCTAGTGTAACTGTTAATGGCAAATGTATAGGTACACGCATCTGTAATGAATATAAATATAACTATGATGCCTTCGAACAAGGAATGAATGAAATTGTTGTTGAAGTAAATACAACATTGGGAAGAGCTATGAATGATATGATGTCTTCTTGTCTTCCAATGCAGCCAAGCGGAATAAAAGGTGTGCGCATTAACCTTGAATAAATTCAGAAAATCTCCTATGATATAGGGGATTTTTTATATTTACAAAAAATATATAGAAACATTACATATGATTTGTATAATTGGAATGGTAATGGAGGGATATCATGAAATTATTTGCGAGTGATTTAGATGGAACCTTATTGGCAATCAATCATAAAGGGGATGATGAAATCAACGCGATGTTAGATAAAGTGTGTGAAAGTGGAAATATATTTGCGATTGCCACTGGTAGAATGTTGAATCGAGCTACACCTGATGAGTTTAATCGTTCTGTCTATCAGATCTGTAATAATGGAGCGATTATTACAGATGATAAAGGAACGATTATTTATAGAGATATTTTCAATAAGGATGCCTTATGGGATTTATTGAATCTGGATGAATATGATTTTGATTTCATGACAGCAAGAAATACATATAAGAAAACATCCAGAGAACAATGGATCGAAGACAGAAAGAGTTTTAAACCTCCAAAATGGGCAAATGAACAGGAAGAAAATGAAGATTGGCATAAGAAACTGATGTCCGATATGATTCAATATGTTATAT
>JABUSD010000361.1 GCA_021442845.1 Holdemanella sp. | reverse complement strand
CTGTTATTTAAAAACAAATCTTAACCTCTGTTCCTGTTGCCATAACCTTATAGAACCCATTGTTCTTCCAGATGATTGAACATGGCTTATTATTAACAGTTATGCTAACAGGTTCCTGCTTGGCATAGAATAAGCATTCTCCTGCTTCTTTTAAAGTAATAGATACTTTGTTTTCTTTTCTAATTACTTTTTCAATCGCATGAGACATAAGATGTTTATCTGAACGACCAAAGATAGCTACACCATCTACTAAAGGAGCAACTGCTACAAATTTGAAATCACCATCCGGTAAATCCATTATCAACATTTCATTTACATTGACTTGACGACCATACCCAGCAAAGACATCAAGTGCAACATATTCATCAAACGGATTATCTTTAGATAGCTCCTTCACAGAGAAATATATCTTACGATCTCCCTTATGATATGAATAAGCTGCCAGATACCCTACATCATTGCATTCTGCCTTTAATTTCAGATATCCTGTCTTTTCCGGATTGTTAAATATACAATCTGAAGTAGGTGTTGCTGGATTTTGTGCACGTAGCAATGTTCCATCCTCATAACACAATTTCATCAATACTTCACGATTACTTTCACCAATCGGATCACTGACATAGACTGGACCTGCACTCAAGGCACGGATTAAGGCATGTTTATCTGCCTGTGGATGACTTGTCCAGAACATATCCCAATCGGTATAATAAAGCACACTATGATATATTGCGTTATAGGCATTTTGAAGAAGATGTTCTTCAAAGCTTCCATCTACACGAGGAAAGAAATCATCACTATTTCTAGAGATGGCAGACATAGGTCGATTGAATAGATTTTCTTTTGCCATACCCATACAGTTGATTAAATTCTTGTTCATCCATACATCAACGGATTGATCCAATGCCTGGTGCAGTTCTTTGGCTGCCGGTGCTAATGGAAGTGTACCACGATAATGGATAGCCATAGTACTCTGGGAATCCACTTTTAAAAGATCAATGCCATTTTCCTTTAAATACTGATGCCAGTTACCAAAGAAATCCAATGCTTTTTCTGGGTTTGGAAGCCATTGCCCTCTTCCATTCTGGATTAAGTCATCCTTTTTCTTTTCATATAAAGGGCTTCCCTGTTTCACACCACTCCAGTAACCTGCAAATGCATGCCAGACACCTACCGTCTGTACACCAGATATAGCCTTCATCTGTTCTACACAGTTTTTCAAACCATTTGGAAATTTAACGGAATCTTCCTTATAATCTGTCATCCGTTCCTTTTCATCTACACTTTGCCAGCCATCATCTATGATAATCCATTTAAAAGGAATGTTCTTTTCCTTGATTTCTTCACACTTGGATAGTAACTTTTCTGCAGATAAATCGCGATAAAAGGCATCCCAGCTACACCATCCAAGCCCATCTAAATCACTTGGATATTCTCTTTTATCTCTTGTTGGAATGTTATATTCATGTGCCAGTTTTTCCATTAAGCCACGTAATGCATTTTCTCCATCCTTATCCTTATATCCATAGCAGACAGGCCCTGTAAAATAGGACTTTCCCACTTCCGTAAAACCGATATTCATACGAAATGCATTTCCATTTGATGATGGTGCAAATTGAATATGTGCATATTCATTTAAAGCAGCGGATAAGGCAATACATCCTGTATCAGTCTTTACTAATAACAGTTCACATCGTGTTGGAATGTCTTTCAAATTATCTACAAAGACAGGTCTTGTCCACCAGTCTTTAAATAGATAATATGCCACTACCTGTTGTACATTGGATTCTAATAGAATCTCTAAAACAGAGGGCTGGTCTGTACAGAAAGCCATTGTCTCTAAAGAAGACAATGTTTTTACTTGAATATCTGCACTTACCTTTATAAGACCATTCTTTTCTGTAATCGTCACTTTATTTTTCTCTACGGTATTGTCCGATTTATACCACTTATCCATTGGTTGTATCAGTTTTGTTCCTGGATTCGAATCCATATATATCGCATCTCCGCTAATCAATGGAAACCTTGTATAGCTATGTTGTAACATCATAAAATGCTCCTTTCCTTTTCATATACTATCTATAGTTTAACATTCTGATCACATTTCACTAAATCTATTTTATCATGATATTTCTATTCTTTTCTCCAGCCTTTTTATAGCTTATACAAGAGCTTTTTGCCATTTGCGGCATTTTTCTCTTGTATATAAAAAGACAAGGCTTATCCTTGTCTTCAATGTTTATCTAGGCATATATCCCATTGGGATATCCAATGCGTTTTTATATCCACCTTCTGCATCGACAATTGATGGAATTAAATTAACCGATGGAGCAGCACTTGTTAAGAACGGATCTTCTTCTGGAATGATATTCTCTAAGCGGATGGTTACATCTGGTTCGCCTTTGATTTCAATGTATTTATCCAATGGTAATTCAGGAAGAATATTCTTATCTGCTTTATGAATAAAGTGGAATCCAGTTACTTCTTTGCCATCTTTTTTTGTGCACATGATAAATTTATGAGCACCTACTGTTCCTGGTGTAACATGGGCATATGGCGTAACAACTTCTTCATTTGAAATAATTGTTTCTTCTTCACAATAGTATTCATCCCATTCTAAACCGGCACGTTCCGCCATTTCTATAACAGTTGGTCCATAATATGTAAACATGATATTCTTTACAACCGCTAAGCGCTGTGGTGAGATTTCAGCTGGATCTTTTCCATAGCCAAATACTGCAATCCAAGGTGCAGAATTTATTGAATCATCTTCACCACCATATACAATGGCACTATCAATGGTTCTAGAGAACATGGAAGTAATGGTTGAGAAGTATGGTGTAAACAATCCAGGGAAGATTCCTTGTTGTGTATAGGTTGTGCCATGTTTCTTACCTGCTTCGTCAATGCGTTTGAAATATTCAGGTGCATTCTTTTCTGAGAAATAAACCGGTAATGTAGAACTGCAATTTTTTCCATGTTCCAAGAATTTAACGATATCATCTACATTTCCACCTACAGATGTAGGAGAAGGAAGCTTGCCTGCATCCCATTTTGTTGATGGATAATATAATACGATATCCGCATCAATTGCCAATACTTCTTCTTCATTGTTAGATACAAGAACACCGGCTGGTTCAAACCCAAAGATTTCTCCTGCATCTTTCCCAACTTTATTTGGGTCGATATCAAATGCTCCAACTAATTTCAACGATTTTCTTTTGTTGATAATCGCAAG
>JABUSD010000101.1 GCA_021442845.1 Holdemanella sp. | reverse complement strand
TAAAGGCAAAGGAATTGAATATTGGTTCCTGCTGGCTTGGATGTTATCCAAATGAAGAACGATGTGAATATATCGCGAATATATTGAATACACCATCCCATATTCAGCCATTATGGGCGATTTCTTTAGGGTATATAGATGAAGAGATTCGCATTAAAGATAAATGGAACGATGAAAAAATAGCCTATATCCGATAGTTGACATAACCTATGTCAACTATTTTTATATCATGAAACTGGTGATGGATATGTTGATGGAAATTGAACTGGATGAATATGCCTGTGAACAGTATGATATGGATATCTATGCCTGTTATGATATGATGGATGCCTATTTTATGATGCAGGGAAAACAGATCATTGGAAAAGGATTCTATTCGGGGAATCGATTAAAGGATAAAGGCTTTAAGGCCTTTGCGTTATCGCTTTGTACTTTTCCTAAAATAGATAGATTTATAGAATGCACAACAAAATGGAACTGGTATTCAAATGATTGCGTAAAAGATTATCTATATATACTAAAATGGAACGAAAATGCACATATATAGACCAGTTTAGTTAATTTGTAAAAAAAGTGTTGACAAAATTGGTCTAACTCATCTATTATGAATCCGATTCAATTAGATCGAGAGGGCAAAACATGGAGAACTACACTTTAACATCGATTGACGAATTGTACACAATTTTAATGAACGAAGAAGAAGAAGTATCACCAAAAGAGTTAAAGAAAATGATGAAACCATTGGATTTAACGGAAGAGCAAGTTGATGAAATCCTCGTCTGGTATGAAGACTACAAAGCACAGAGCAAAGGCGAAGTGGATGACATCGACGAAACCGAATTGAATGAAGTAATGTTAGAAGAAGAGTCAGATGTGCTTGACATGGATGATGATCTGGAAGACATCGAAAACGAACAGATTGACATCCAGGCAGAACTTGAAGCGTTGGAAAGCGAATATGCACAGAATGTTACATTATCTATGGATCCTGTTAAGAAATATCTACATGATATCGGGCAGATTCCACTATTAAATCCTAAGGATGAAATGGATATTGCACGCAGGGTTCTTGAAGGAGATAAGGAAGCGAAGGAATTATTGTTCACTTCAAACTTACGTCTAGTCGTATCTGTTGCGAAAAAATATACAAATAGAGGATTGTCATTCCTTGATTTAATCCAGGAAGGAAATATGGGATTAAACAAGGCTGTTGATAAATTTGATCCAGATAAAGGATTTAAATTCTCTACCTATGCAACATGGTGGATCCGTCAGGGAATTACACGTGCAATCTCTGACCAGGCTAGAACAATCCGTATTCCAGTGCACATGGTTGAAGCAATGGCGAAAGTCGCTAAAGTGCGCAAGGAAATGTATCAGCAATTATATCGTGAACCAACCGATGAAGAGTTGGCAGAAAAGATGGGTATGCCAGTGGAAAAGATTATCGATATGCAAAGAAACACACTGGAACCAGTTTCATTGGAATCACCAGTTGGAGATGAGGAAGGAACTTCATTGGGTGACTTTGTAAAGGATGATCATTTAAGTCCCGATCAATATGCAACGAAATCATTGTTGCGTGATCAGATTGATGAACTTCTTGAATGTCTGACAGAACGTGAAAGAAATGTAATCTGTTACCGTTTTGGATTAACGGATGATCAGGTTGCGATGACTCTGGAAGAACTTGGAAAAGAATTAGGTGTAACACGTGAACGTGTACGTCAGATTGAAGCCAAGGCATTAAAGAAACTGCAGCATCCATCACGTGCAAAACAACTTGAAGTATTTAAAGAATTAATTATTTAGAAAAGAGACTGTAACAAATGTTACAGTCTCTTTTTTATCCCTTGATGTAAGATTCATATACGGGTATAATTGGGATAACAAGAGGTATAACGATGCATATAGATAAAATAAGACAAATATCTGAATTAGAACGCGAAATCGCAACATTACCACCAGGAAATATATCGACAAAAAAGGTAAAAGGGAAAGTGTATTACTATCATCGATTTACCACAAATGGAAAACGCAAGGAAATTTATGTAGATTTTGATAGAGTGGATGAAATACAAAGGCAAATCCTTAAAAGAAAAGAATTGGAAGAGCAATTAAAGACGATTCAATATACACTTCCAAAAAAGAAATCCATTCGTATCAAAGAAGATATGAATGTGTTTAGAACCTATGTCATATATGGTGAACATCTGAAGCATATCGCAAAGACGGTTCAAAATTATAAGAAAAGAGAATGTTTTTATACACTCCATGACTATGTTTTTAAACAACAAAATGATAAAGTGTTTATTCTTTATGGATTAAGAAGAACAGGAAAAACCACAATGATTCGTCAGCTTCTTTTAGAGATGTCAAATGAACAGCTTGAAAGGACTGCATTTATTCAAGTTACTCGAAAAGATACGCTTTATGATCTTAATCATGATCTTCGTCATCTGGAAAGATTAGGATATATCTATATATTCATTGATGAAGTTACTGTTATGGAAGATTTTATAGAAGGTTCTTCGCTTTTTGCGGATATCTATGCAAGCAGCGGAATGAAAATAGTGCTTTCCGGAACGGACTCCTTAGGTTTTCTATTCACAAAATACGATCAGCTATATGATAGATGCATTTTTCTTCATACGACATTTATACCATATCGTGAATTTGAAGAAGTACTTGGTATTCATGGAATGGATGCTTATATTCAGTATGGGGGTACAATGAGTATACAGGGTGTCAATTATAATAAGGATTCATTATTTGCTACATCAAAGAGTACAAATGAATATATTGATAGTGCCATTGCGAAAAATATCCAGCATTCATTAAAATATTATAAGGATGGAAATCATTTCAGGCATTTATATGATTTATATAATAAAAATGAATTAACAAGTGCTATAAATCGTGTCATAGAAGATATGAATCATCGTTTTACAAAGGAAACGTTAATCAAAACATTTAAATCGAATGATCTTTCTATAGTATCAAGAAATCTTTTGAAAGATAGAGAGCATCCATTGGATCTACCGGCAAACATCGATTCTGCAAGTGTAACGCAGACAATCAAGACAATGTTAGAAATTTTAGATATTGAAGAACAGAATGTAGATATAGATGATATTCATGCTTATCAGATTCAGGAATATCTATTCTTGCTGGATTTAATTATGAAAGTGGATATCCAGCATATTCCAAAAGGAAATCAATTAAAT
This sequence comes from Holdemanella sp., assembly GCA_021442845.1. GTDB lineage: Bacteria > Bacillota_I > Bacilli_A > Erysipelotrichales > Erysipelotrichaceae > Floccifex. The sequence continues at coordinate 14 of JABUSD010000101.1, read as the reverse complement.
CATAAAATAATAAT
>JABUSD010000382.1 GCA_021442845.1 Holdemanella sp. | reverse complement strand
ACTCCCTAGCAACTTTTAAATTGGTTTTTTCTAATCCCTATCCAATTTTAAAGTGCCATTATGTTCTACTTATGATAATTTCGTCCATTGATAATCATATAACCACGATAAATCTGCTCGAGTACAAGAATCCGTGTCATAAGGTGAGTGAATGTTAAATCTGATAATTTCCATTTCACGTTGGCTCTTTGAATCAATTCTTCACTAGGTCCTAATGATCCTGCAATGACAAAAACGATATGGTTTGATTTTGTCTGCCATGTATCAAGAAGACTTGAAAACTTCTCTGAGCTAACCATATCCCCATGTAAATGAAGAAGAATGACAAAATCCTGCGACCTGATTTTAGAAAGAACCTTTTCGCCTTCTTTCTGCTTAATCATCTCAACTTCACTTTCCCTATCTACATGATCATTGGCTTCATCCTTGAATTCTATGATTTCACATTTAGTGAATGCCGATAATCGTTTACAATATTCCTTCTCTAACGATTGAAGTGCTTTATCCTTGTTCTTTCCAATCGCATAGATAGATATCATTAAAACTGTGCCTCAGCTGGAAACTGATTTGTTAAGGCAAGAACTTCTTCTTTGACTCTTGCGCAAACTGATTCATCCTTTGCGTTTAACACTTCAATCATCCAGTTTGTAACCATTTCAAATTCTTTTTCCTTGAATCCTCTACTTGTCATGGCAGCACTTCCAAGACGAATTCCACTTGTGATAAATGGTTTTTGCGTATCATATGGAATTGTATTCTTGTTGCATGTAATTCCAGCTAAATCAAGCAGGTGCTCTGCTTCCTTACCGGACATACCAATTGAAGACATCACATCCACCATTAATAAGTGGTTATCCGAACCACCTGATACAATTCTAAATCCGGCTTCCTTGAATCCCTTTACCATCACCTGTACATTTTTGATAATCTGAGCAGCATATTCCTTGAATTCAGGCTGGCTGGCTTCAAATAAACAAATTCCTTTTGCGGCAATTACATGCTCCAATGGTCCACCCTGCATACCTGGGAATACCTTTGAATCCAGTTTCTTGGCAAATTCCTTCTTGCAGAAAACCATACCACCTCTTGGTCCTCTTAATGTCTTATGAGTTGTAGTAGTGACAAAGTCACAGTATGGAATTGGACTAGGATGAAGTCCTGCTGCAACTAAACCTGCAATATGTGCCATATCCACCATCAGGTAACATCCTGCCTTATCCGCAATTTCTCTTAATCTTGGAAAATCAAATACTCTTGGATATGCACTAGCTCCCGCTACGATTAATTTTGGTTTTGTTTCTAAAGCTAATCTTTCAAGTTCATCATAATCAATTGTTTCTGTTTCCTTATTTACGTTATATGCAATAAAGTTATATAAAGTACCTGAGAAGTTTAATGGATGTCCATGTGTTAAATGTCCACCTGCTGCAAGATCCATACCTAATACAGTATCACCTGGTTCTAATAAAGTGTTATATACAGCCATATTTGCCTGCGACCCAGAATGTGGTTGTACGTTAACATGTTCCGCTCCAAACAAATCCAGGGCTCTTTGGATTGTCAGACTTTCCGCTTCATCCACATTAACACATCCACCATAGTATCTTTTTCCTGGATATCCTTCCGCATATTTATTCGTCAAACAGCTTCCCTGTGCTTCTTTTACCTGGCTCGACACAAAGTTTTCGCTTGCGATTAATTCAATATTACCTTTTTGTCTTTTTGCTTCTTTTTCAATAATTGAAAACATCAATTCATCACGCATACTTATATCCCTCCGTATAATGTATAAATAATACCATATAAAATATAAATTACTAACAAAATATAAAAAAACATATTGAAATTGCATCTATATTCTCCTATACTACTTCCGTAGCAGAGTAAAAATATGAGCGTTAAGTGTTCTGAACACGGGGAGTTGGTTCAGAAACGAATAGGAAATCTAGCGGTTCATATTTTGCATCCCGCTGTTGTGATGAAAAATCATAACCTCTTTTTCATTGCGATAGTAAGGAAAAGGAGGTTTTTATTATGAAAGAATACTTTGCCATGTTAAAGGAGAACATGAAGGCTTTGACCAATGTAAGAGTTTTAGTCGGTGTTTCTCTATTCTGTGCTTTAAATGTTGTACTGAACCTGTATTCAATCCAGTTGACATCAACTATCAAAATCAGCTTTGCATCCTTAACGGTTGCAGCTTCCTGTTATTTCTACGGACCATGCCCTAATGTTGTTGCTGCCTTTGTACTTGATGTTGTCAATTATGTAATGAAGCCAACCGGTCCATATCAGCCATGGTTTGCTGTTAGTGCTATGGTTGTTGCCTTAATCTATGGACTCTTATTCTATAAACAGGAGAAAGTATCTTTTACAAGAATTGTGATTGCAAGAATCTTATATATGGTTGTCGTAAATCTGATGCTGAATTCATTGTGGCTTTCCATGATGTATGGAGATAGCTGGTTTGCTCTGGTAGGTGCAAGATTATTTAAGAACATAGCCGAATTCCCTTTCCAGGTAGCACTCTTATACGCATGCCTTCGTGTCTGCGAAAGAATCAAGCCAAGATTACACATACATTAAAAGTGGGCTATCCCACTTTTTTCTTGAAATTCTTTTGTGTCTTCTTCCATTCATAACCAAGATGTTCATAGAAACCATGAGCACCTTTTCTTTCTACTCTTGAATTCAAACGGATAAAGGACGCCTTATTGTCTATGACTTCCTTTTCCAATGCTTCAATTAACATTTTTCCATATCCTTTATCCTGATATGCAGGTAGTACACCTAATACAATCAGATTATATCCACGTTCTCCATAGATTAAATCGTATTTCTCCGCTTCCATGAATCCAACAACTTCTTCATCTTCTTCAGCAACGATAATATAATAATGAGGATTCTGCTTTAATTCTGTAATCCTCTTTTCAATTATTTCTACATTTGTGCTATAACCAAGTGATTTTTCACAGATTTCCACCCATTTGAATGATAACAAAGGAAACTCTCAATAAATCAGACTTATTGGACTTATACCACCTTTTAACGAGATATATTTGTTAAACAATTCATGATTTATCTAACCGCAGATTCAACCAAATTCACACAGATTTCAATCTACACCTATCTGCGTGAATTTGGTTGAATCTGCGGTTAAAGATATATTGGTGGGTACTATAAATGGGAGTGAAGTGTAGTTATTGTGGAGTTAATGTGGAGTTAAAGTGACATATGTATTTGAAGCTCAGG
>JABUSD010000236.1 GCA_021442845.1 Holdemanella sp. | reverse complement strand
GTGCTTTATCATTATATTCATGGTACAGGAATACTAACCGATATCGAATTTAGCTATCTGATGGAAAAAGAAGAATATGAAAAAGCTTTACCAGAAGTTGAAAGTGAAATCAATCGCCTTGTCAAAGAAGCAAAACAGTTTTCATCCGATCCTTTTAATCAGGAGTTATATGTCTATGAATATCTAACTAATCATTGTACCTATGATGAAACAGTTAAACATTTCTCAGATGCTTATGGTGTATTGATTGAAAAGACAAGTGCCTGTCTTGGCTTTTCCCGAACAATGGAATGGATTTTAAATGAACTGGGTATTCCTTGCCTTGTGGCTGCAGGACATGGTGAAGATGAAACATTAGGACATGCCTGGAATGTCATTTATATGAATGATGGCTATTACTGTCTGGATGTTACTTCGGATATCTTCCGTAAAGAGGAAATAAGCTATAATACATATCGCTTTTTTAATTCAGAAGATACCTTTTTCAACCAGAATTACGCTTTTCAGGATTCCGTGCAATATGTAGGCATTCCCGAATGTAAAGATGTGGATATGAATTATTATCATCATAAAGATCTCTATATCTATGAAATGGAAGATGTATCCTATACATTTACGACCTATCTGGCCCGCTTTATAGAACTAGGGGGAAGGCATCTATTAAAGATAGAATCCAAAGAAAACTATGAATTCATCAAAGCGAATATGCAAAGCTTATATGAAAGGGCTAGTGCCTTACAAGGATATCCATCGATTAATATTTCTTATGCCATGTTAGATGACGATCATATTTTTTATTTCATCATTGAAGGAGGTATACGATGAATCAGACTATAGAACAATTATTTAAACGTAAATCTGTTCGTGTTTTTACCGATCAGGATATATCAAAAGAAGATAAGCAACTGATATTAGAATCCGCCATCCAGGCACCTAGTGCAGGAAACCAGCAGTTATATACAATTATTGATGTAACGGATGAAAATTTAAAAAAGGAATTAGCCATTGTCTGTGACAATCAGCCATTCATTGCCCAGGGTAAAATGGTACTTATTTTCTTAGCCGATTGCCAGAAATGGTATGATGCCTATATCAACGTAGATTGTTCACCTAGAGATCCTGGAACTGGTGATTTACTATTAGCTGTATCCGATGCCAATATCGCAGCCCAGAATGCTGTTGTAGCTGCTGAAAGTCTAGGAATTGGTTCCTGTTACATCGGGGATGTTGTCGAAGGCTGTGAAAAAATGCGTGAGCTATTAAATCTTCCTGATTTTGTCTTCCCTACCTGCATGTTAATATTTGGCTATCCTACAAAACAGCAGATAGATCGTAAAAAACCAGAAAGACCGGATACAAAATATATCGTGCATGAAAACAGCTATAAACGCTTTAACAAAGAGGAACAGATTGATTATTTTACTTATAAGATTATTAAGGAATACTATAAAGAATCCATGACTGCATTCTGTAATCGTAAATACAATTCTGATTTCTCTAAAGAGATGTCAAGATCTGTGGATGCATATTTAAAACCATTTCAAAAAAATAAGCTATAACATTGCGTTATAGCTTATTTTCTAAATAGTTGATACTTTAAAAGTTATCTCTTCCAATACATCCAATAAGATTTTAACCGTATCAAGCGATGTGAACATTGTGACATTGTTCTGTGATGCACAACGTCTTATGGCAGCACCATCCATGTAGTGGATACCACTATAGATGGCTCTTGTGTTGATGATATAGCTGACATAGCCAGCGCGGATGGATTGGATAATTTCATCGCTTCCCTCGCTGAGTTTTCCTAATGTTCGTGATTTAATGCCATGTTCCTTTAAGTAGTTGGATGTACCGGATGTGGCTTCAATATTGAATCCCATCTCAAAGAACTGTTTGACATAAGGAAGCACTTTTTCCTTATCTTCATCTGCTACCGTTACCAATACGGTTCCATAGCTTTGCATACGTATATTTGACGCGATTAAAGCTTTATACAGCGCTCTTTGTAGGGTTATGTCATATCCAATGGCTTCTCCTGTGCTTTTCATTTCTGGGCTTAAATATGCATCCATACCGGTTAATTTGTTGAAGCTGAACGTTGGTGCCTTTACATACCATTTCTTATGTTCACGGTAAATATCAGTATAGACATTCTGCTTATCCAATGAGATGCCTAAACATACCTTTGTGGCAATATCGGCTAATTTATAACCTGTTGCCTTGGATAGGAATGGAACTGTTCTTGAACTTCTTGGATTGACTTCGATGATATAGACATCTTCTTTTTCATCCACGATGAACTGGATATTGAACAGTCCAATAATACCAATTCCAAGGCCTAATTTATTTGTATAGTCAATAATTGTATTCTTTGCCTTATCGGAAATACTATAAGCTGGATAGATGCTGATAGAATCCCCTGAGTGTACCCCTGTTCGTTCGACATGTTCCATAATACCTGGAACAAAGACTTGCTTGCCATCACAGATGGCATCCACTTCCAGTTCCTTTCCCATGATATATTTATCAATCAATACAGGTCTATCTTCACTGATTAATACTTCGGTATGCAGATATTTTTCCAATTGATCCTGTTTGGATACAATCTGCATGGCTCTTCCTCCTAGCACAAAGCTAGGTCGTACTAAAACGGGATATCCAATATCCTTTGCGACCTGAATGCCTTCATCAATATCCGTAATCGCTACCCCTTTTGGCTGTGGAATCTTTAAATCTAATAACAGCTTTTCAAAACAATCACGATTCTCAGCCATTTCAATGGCATCAAAATCACTTCCAATTAATTTGACTCCATATTCAGTCAATGGCTGGGCTAAATTGATGGCAGTCTGTCCTCCTAATGTACAGATGACACCATATGGCTTTTCATAATTGATGATATTCATGACATCTTCAACACACAACGGTTCAAAATATAACTTATCACTTGTGGTATAATCCGTGGATACCGTTTCGGGATTATTGTTGATGACAATCGCTTCATATCCTAAATCATGAATCGCTTTAATCGCATGTACCGTTGTATAATCAAATTCAATTCCCTGTCCAATACGAATCGGTCCACTTCCTAACACAATGACTTTCTTATTATCGGTGCAGATCGATTCATTTTCACTTTCATAGGTAGAATAGAAATACGGTACATAGCTTTCAAATTCACTTGAACATGTATCTATCATCTTAAAGACAGGAATAATCTTATTGTCATAACGGATTTTAAAGATTTCCTTTTCATCCATGTTCCACAATT
>JABUSD010000199.1 GCA_021442845.1 Holdemanella sp. | reverse complement strand
AAAAAAATACAGAAAATTTGATTTTCTGCATTTTCTACCTATTTATTGTTAATCCCACATTTGCATTTAAATGTTTGTACCCAGATTTCGTTTTTCCATTTCTTTCATACAGATCATTGTCTGCCCAAAGAATAGATATTCACGAATATCCTTTATCAAAACCAGATCAGGCATAATATCTTCTACACCATTTCGTAATAATTCTACAATTTTCTTTTTGATTCCAATTGTATCTGTCAAGAAATCACAACGGATATAAACAGCCTCTGGTGCTACAACAGACATTGAACCAATTAAAGTTTTGGCGATGATTTCCTCCATTGTTTCTGGCAACCATAATCTCATTTCATATTCATGACTAAAATTCAAAACAGAATTCATCAGATGCACTTCTCCTGCATACCCATTTTTTCCTGTAATCAGATGTCCATTGGCAACAATTCCTTCTCCTCCATTTTTAGTTCCCGAAATATGAGAGTGATAAATCAAAGAAGAATATTCATTGTTCATTGAATAAATACCTAAAGCTATCGCATTTCCATTGTTACAGATAATGAATGGCACTTTATACTTTTCACTTAGATATTTTTCCAATTGCAGGTTTGTATAATCCCCAAAGCCAAAGCTGATTTCGCCATCATGAACTACACCTGGCACTGACAAGCAGACAACATCAAATCCTCTTTTGAACGCATCCAGATAATCCAATACGTCTTCAATATCCTTTACGGATATTTTCCCTTTAATAATTGTATTGGCCAATTCTGGTACTCCTTTATCATACACACGATACATGATTCTTGTTCCATCATAGTCAGCTAATACACCTAATACAAGCATTCTTGTATTTGTCTTTGCGTGCACCATCTTTTCATAATGGATTTCTTTATCGATCATTCGACAATATATCGTATATTCCTTTTCAATCATCTTCAACAATGATCGAACATCATAAGAACCAAAAATCGTTGCCGGTATTTTGCAGACCAGTTTGTTTGAGAATGTATCCTTTACCTTCTCATACATATGAGAGACTTGTGGAGCTAGAAGAATGATATCAAAATCCTTCCCTCTTTCATAAATCTTTCTTTCTGGGCAATAATCCACAACATATGGATCTTTTGTCAATCCAATAACTTCATTAATTCTATGCACAAAAAGGCCTGTCGTCATTCCAGAAGTACAGAATAATAGAACGCGAACCTTTCTTTCTTCCTGTAACTTTAAGAAGACTTCTTTCATTTCATTAAACAAACTTTTCATATAGTTCATATCTTCCATTAGAAAGTGAAGATAAAACTTATCGGTACCATCCTTTTTACTTGTGATACGAAATTCAGTAATATTTAAATCAAACATATTAATGTTGATTTCAGCTTCAGCATAATCAGAAACCAGATGAATCGTATCTTCATCTTTTTGTACTATTTCATAAGCAGGATCTGTCTGTTGAAGAATCCATTCCTTAAATTCTTTGATAAGAGACATAGAGCACCTCCTTTTTTCCCTATCAGTATACTAAATTCTTTTTATAATTGGTTATATTATTTAATTTTTTTTGATTTACCATTCAAATATGTCATATAATATTTGTAATATCAGTAAAATGAAAGGGGTTTCTATGGCAAGTCGTACGTTTGTATTATCAGATCTCCATGGACATTATAAAATTCTGTTGGAGATGCTAAAGAAAATAAAGTTTACGGATGAGGATGAGCTCTATATTTTAGGGGATTGTAACGATCGTGGATTGTCAAGCATGAAGATTTATGAGTATATAGCGGATCATGATAATATTCATCTATTAAAGGGGAACCATGAATTAATGATGCGTGATGCCTTCAATGAAGAGTGCAAACCATCTCCAGACTGGCGTCTATGGAAAAGCAATGGTGGTGAAAAGACACTGGATAGCTATAAGCCATATGTCATCACAGAAGATATGAGTGAGGAAGAAGAGATGAGTGCATGGAAATCATTCTATAAGAAGATGATTGATTTTGTTAATTCATGTCCAAGCTACATTGAAAAGAAAATTAACGATACCCAGTTTATTCTTGTCCATGCCGGATTCAATCCAATGAAGCAATTGGAAGAACAGGATGAAGAAGATTGTGCCTGGATGCGTGAATGGTTCTACATGTCCCCAGGAATGAAGGATAAGATGATTATCTTTGGGCATACACCAACATGTAATTTAAATACTTCCAGCAGTGATTTCAATATCTGGAAAGATCCTATCTACAATGACAAGATTGGAATTGATGGAGGATTGGGCCCATTTGAAACAGGACAGTTGAACTGTCTATGCTTAAATGATATGTCGGTAGAAGTGATTAAAAAACATGAGATAGAAGATTAAGAAGGAGAACTATATGGATGTTACATTAGCTAAAATATTAAAATTTTTAAATGGTGCCATTGCCTATGACGATGATTACAAGTTTGCCTTATTCTGTGCTATGCATTATATAGAATTATGCGACTGGACATTAGAAGAAGTCATCGAAAAATCCAATATCAAAGAAGAAAGCATACTCTCTTTTATAGGAAAATTAGGATTCAAGAACTATGATGAATTCTATGAAAGAGTATGTAACCACCAGATGGCACGTTTAGACCAGATTCGTGCACGTATGATTGGACTTAGCTCAGAAGATTTTGTAAGAGACATGGAAAAAGATGTTACGGATGAAGAAATGTTAATTCATGTTTCAAGAATCTGCGAAGAAATCGATCAGGCAGATCGTGTAATAATCGTAGGTGCTTTATATCCAATGAGCATTGGTGTTGAATTCCAGACAGATTTGATTACTTTCGGAAAGCCAGTTATCCAGTTTAAAGCCTTTGATAAAACAATGACTTTTAAAAAAGGCGATTTAATCATCTTTATTTCTGCAACAGGAAGAGCAATGCGTGGATTCTTAGCTGCCTATGAGCACAAGAATGTTGGCGATGCTGATTCTATATTGATTACCCAAAATCCTATTTACACTCGTCCTGATAATAAGATTGCGAAATTTGTACTACAGGTTCCTGGACGCTTCGATGGAATCAACTTCAATTATCAGATTATGAAGATCTTCGATCTTCTTCGTATCCACTATTACCAGCAATACTATTTAAGAAAGACATATTAATTCGGCTTTAGCTAGACTAAAGCCTTTTTCTATAAAAAAAGCAGAGGATACTATATCCTCTGCAGGGGTGACTTTTTCAAGTCTAATACTAAATAGTTTAGGAAGGAGAGAGAGTTTTATATGAACTTTATTATTTCCTGTTCATGGTTTTAGT
>JABUSD010000224.1 GCA_021442845.1 Holdemanella sp. | reverse complement strand
AACAGACACCCTATGACTTTTATTGGTTTAATTCATCCCTATCCAAATTTAGATATTCTAAATAAAAAGGCGCAAGCCTTTTTATTTGTGGTATAATGATAAATACGAAGGTAAAGAAATGAAGAAAATTCTACTTTTAGGCGCAACAGGTTCCATTGGAATGCAGACAATAGATGTGATAGAACAGCATCCAGATCGATTTGTATTGGTAGGAATCTGTGCAAATCACAATACATCCAGATTGAATGAAATCATTCAGAAGCATCCATCCATTCAGGTTGTAGGTCTGCAAAGAGAGGATCTAGCCGGCCAGATTGAATTTGGCAAGGTATTTACCGGAAATGACTGTATGGTAAAATGCATTGAGAATGTCGAGTACGATTTACTAGTCAATGCGGTGGTAGGATTTGTCGGATTAAAGCCAACGTTAACATCGCTTGAAAAAGGAAAGGATGTTGCCTTAGCCAATAAGGAAAGCTTAGTTGTAGGTGGACCGCTGGTAAGGGAAGCATTAAAACGTACAAAGACAAAGCTATATCCAATCGATTCGGAACATTCAGCGATTTTCCAGTGCCTGCATGGAAATGCAAAGAAAGAGGTAAAACGCCTGATCATCACCGCATCAGGAGGAAGCTTTAGAGATAAGACAAGAGAAGAATTGACAGATGTAACGGTCGAACAGACGTTAGCCCATCCAAACTGGAATATGGGAAAAAGAATCACCGTAGACAGTGCAACAATGGTCAATAAGGGATTTGAGGTCATTGAAGCCCATTATCTATTTGACCTTCCATATGAACAGATTGATACTGTTTTGCATAAGGAAAGCATTGTGCATTCCATGGTGCATTATCAGGACAATGCGATTATGGCCCAGCTTGGTTCTGCGGATATGCGACTACCCATCCAGTATGCATTATGTTATCCAGAAAGACCTGTTCTAACGGAAGACAATCCGCTGGATATGACAAGTACATTGGATCTTCACTTCAAAAAGATGGACTATGAAAGATATCCAATGTTGAAATTAGCCTATGAACTAGGGAAGAAGGAAGGAAATCAGGGGGCTATCTTCAATGGAGCGGATGAACAGGCGATTGAATTGTTCCTGCAGGAGAAAATATCTTTTCTGGATATTGAAAAGAGCATTATAAGTGCTTTAGAAAACATTCCATATGTTGAAAATCCAACATATGAACAATTAGAACAAACAGATAGACAAGCCAGAGCGTATGTAAAAGCCCTTTGGTGCTAGACGGATATACAATATACGAGTATTATTAGAATGTTAGAGGGAGTGTGACATTATGAAAAAGAGAATTGGAATCGCTTTAACAACGATTACCGCATCGACTTTATGCTTGCAGCCAGTTATGGTTATGGCAAAAACAGATGTGCAGCCTATCGTTGAAAATGAAACAGTACGTATTATTTTGAGCGCAAAGGATTTCTATGAAGTCTTCCTATGCACAAAGACATACAATGAAAAAAAGGAAGAAGTATATACTCTATTCAAAGATGTTACAGAGGAAAATGCAGATGTACTTGTCGGGGCAAAAACTTTCTATGATTCTCTAACACCCGCTGTTGGTGAATATTACATTATTGAAGATAAAGGAATTAAAGTACAATCCAATGTCTTAAAGGCAGAGATTGATGAAATGATCAAGAAACTGGAAAAGGAAAATCCAACTTTTAATTTTCTAAAAATGACAGAAGCTGCAAAAGTCATCGTAGATGCTCGAATTGCCGAAGAAAAGGCTGCTGAAGAAAATAAAACAGAAGAAAACGAAACCGAAGAAAATAAGGAAGTTCAGGATTCAAAAGAAGAAGGCGACGAAAAGACAGAAGCTAAGTCAAAAGAAGATACTAAAGAAGAATCAAAGGAAGTCAAAGGAAAAGAACAGCCTAAAGCCAATCTGGTAGAAGCCATCCGTGTTGAAAAACATCCAGTTTCACAGAAAAAGGATAATGTTGTTCCTGAAGTCATCACTCCAGCCATTCCTGAAACAGGTGCATTGGAAGATTCATTAGAAATCAAGCAGGAAGAAACCATCGCTGTTGAAACAATGAATGAAAAAGCACCAGTTGAAGTCAAGGAAATTGAAATTCCAACCGTTGCGAAACCAGCTGAAACAGTCATGCTTTCCAACCCTGTTGTTTATAAGACAGATGCACAGAAAAAGGCGGAGAACTTTGTTGCTTCGTATCTGACAAGTTCACAGGGAAGTGTATATACACAGGCAAATTCATCAAATTGCCAAAGCATCATTAATTCTTTAGTTGAATGGAATAAGCTTTCTGCTACTGAAAAGAGTGAAGTCAATAAAATTCTTCAATCTAAAGTCGGTAAGACATACCAGACACTATTGAAGGAAGCACAGGCTGTCCGCTATGGATCTGGTATACAGCAGCCGATAAAAGGAACAACCTATATTCCAACAAATACCGCAAATCAGACGTATGCAGGATTCTATGCACTGCTTTGTGGAGCTATGGCTGTCTTAACGGGTCTATTCTTTAGAAAACGAAATGAAGCATAATAAAAGGTGACGCAAGGTCACCTTTTACTTTACCTGTTTAAAGATTTCAATGTAGATATTCTTTAAATCTTCTTTTTCTTTTTCCGTCATCTTTCTTTCATGGGCATCATGTTCATCAAATGTACCAACATGACCATCTACGACAACACCATCTTTTATATAGACAATCAAAGGAACATATAAGGTTAATACACCTTCATCGTTGTTTGACATATAGTCTTTCAGATAAGGAGTAAACTTTTCTTTCTGTTCATCTGTATATAAAAGGTTACGATCATCATCACGTGTCTTTATATAGAGGATATCAATACCATAGGATTTGGCTACATCATAAAAGATAGGTTTTGCTTCCTGACACCATGGACATTTTTCAAATCCAAAATATAACACACCGCTCTTCTTTTCGGTAAAATAACGTATTGCCTCATCCATGCTGATCTCCTTTAATTCAATTGAATCTTCTGTATCATCCCCATCACAAGTGACATCACAGGCGTTGATTGTTCCATCGTTCTGTTTTTCTGCTGGTTTTGAACATGCACATAATCCAAGCGAAAGAATCAAAATACATATTAATTTTTTCATATATCTCCGATAAATACCACATATTTTCTGTGTGAAGCCATTATATCAGTTAATTTTTATATGTCAAAATAAAAAAACTAAGCATTGATGCTTAGTTGAATTCAATATGGGGCGGCTGACGCGATTCGAACGCGCGCATGACGGAGCCACAATCCGCTGTGTTAACCACTTCAC
>JABUSD010000427.1 GCA_021442845.1 Holdemanella sp. | reverse complement strand
GGAAATGACTCTTTTCATCGCTTTCATCAGTTCATAAGCCGATTGATTATCCAATGTATCACCAATCACTTCATTTTGCCATTTGGAAACCAATGTGGATTGAGGTGGACTTAAACGCTTCTGTCTTGTTTCAAATTCCTGTTTTAAAAAACCAGTTGCATCTTTATATTGCTGGTATTCAATCAGACGCTGTACAAGTCTGTCTCTTTTATCCTCTTCATATTCCTCTTCCACTTCTACCTTCTCCCTTGGTAAAAGCTTCTTACTTTTATATTCAATCAAAGAGGCTAATTCAGCTAGATATTCACTGGCAATTTCCAGATGCATCTTCTGCATGGCATGAATAAAGGCCATATACTGATCACATAATACATTGATATCCAAGTCAAATAAATCCAGTTTATTTTCTTTTATAAGATGCAGCATCAAGTCTAAAGGACCTTCAAACTGATCGATTGTTATCGTAAACTCCATTTTCTCACCTCATACCATTATAACAAAACATTTTAAATATTTCTTATAATTTCAAATTAAATGATATTGTGATATGATTTATGCACATAAGGGGTTTTCATGAAAAGAGTACTAATCTATATCATTATCGCGATATTTATTGCCTTAGTTGTACAGCCAAATATCGTCAGAGACTATACAAAGAAATATCGTGTTCCAACCAATACAACATCCACCGTAGCGACCAATGATACAACCGATTTAAAAATCTGCAAGTCCAATGCGACAATCTGTATTGATCCAGGCTATTCTGGTGTAGAAACCTATGCCGATTCCAGCAAGATATCAGCCAAGGATTTATCATTGGCCTTAGCCAAGAAGATTGGTGACAAGCTATCTACATCCGGTTATAACGTTGTCTATACAAGAAGTGATAATGACTTTGTCAACTTTACCAGCGATGAAGATTCATGCAAGGAACGCATCTATATCGCTCAGGATTATGGTGCAGATTATCTATTAAGCTTACAATTGAATAACGATAGCGATTCCCTATCCAAAGGATATACAATCTTTACCCAGAATGATGATAAATTGATTGCCTTAGGCATTGCGATTTCATCCAAGCTGGATGCGATCAACTTTTCCCAGTTTCAGGGATTGGATAGTGACCACTATGGAAACTTTCCGATTCTAGGAGAACCGGACTTAAAATCCATCTTTATTGAATTTGGATATCTGACAAATACACAGGATTATACACAATTAAGCGATGAAGCCTATCAGGAAAAAATCGGTAGCGCCATTGCCAAAGCATTTCTAGAGAAAATCGACTAAACCAGTCGGTTTTTTTAGTGTGAATTTGTTTTTTTGATATGTTTTTGATAATATAAAGTATATGTATACAAAGGATTCGCAATACAAAGAAAAAGAAATTTATAAAGGACCGATATTCACATTGGTACAGAGAATGATGCCTATTCACGGCAAGGAATATCAAAGAGATGTTCTATTGAATCAAGGTGCTGTTTCCATGTTAGTTCTAAAGGATGATAAGATTCTTTTAGTGAAACAATATAGATGTGGAATTGAAATGGATACATTGGAATTACCTGCCGGTAAATTAGAATATGGAGAAAATCCATTGGAGTGTGCCATAAGAGAATTGAATGAAGAAACAGGCTTGCAGTCAGATGAATTTGTATTTATTCAGAAGATGGCACCTATTCCTGCATACGGTCAGGAAATCGTATATATCTATGAAGCCAAAGATGTATATGAAGCGAATGAACGATTCGCAATGGATGAAGATGAAGATCTTGAATTATATTGGATACCACTGAATGATGCCTATGAAATGACATTAAACGGACAGATAATAGATTCTAAAACCGTAATTGCAATCCAACATGCAGTGATACAAAAATACAGAAAAGGAGATGCTGAGTAGTGAATTTTGTTTTTATTTCGCCAAACTATCCTGACAATTTCTGGATGTTCTGTCGAGGATTAAAGAAATATGGCGTACGTGTATTAGCGATTGTTGATACACCTTACAATATGTTACAACCAGAATTGAAACAATATTGTGATGAATGTTATGTTGTTCAAAGCTTTAATAACTATGATGACATGGTAAGAGCTTTAGGATACTACACATTCAAATATGGAAAGATTGATTGGATCGAATCCAATAATGAAGCATGGTTAACATTAGATGCAAAATTAAGAGATGATTTCAATGTAAAGACAGGATTTAATTTTGCGACTATTGATGAATATCAATCAAAATCCGGAATGAAGAAATATTATGAAGAAGCAGGTGTTCCAACAGCCCGTTATTGTCTACCAAAGACATTGGACGATGCTCTAGAATTTGCTCATAAGGTTGGATATCCGCTTGTATTGAAACCAGATCATGGTGTAGGTGCTAGTTTTACATATAAATGTTTAAATGATGAAGACCTAACAAAATATTTCAATGAGACAACAAATTTTGTTATGATTCTTGAAGAATATATCAATGCAGATGTATTCACATTGGATGGAATCTGCAATGGAAATGGTGATATTGTTTATTTAAGCAGTATGGAATATGTAGGAAACTGTATGGATTCCGTTATGAACCAGTCAAGCATCGGTTCTTATACAGCCATTGAAATTTCCGATGAATATCGTGATATCGCCCAGAGAACAATCCGTGCATTCAAATTAAAAAACCGTTTCTTCCATGGTGAATTCTTCCGTTTAAAAGAAGATGTTGAAGGATTAGGAAAAAAAGGAACTGTCTTAGGATTAGAAGTCAACTTCCGTCCACCAGGAGGATTTGCTCCAGATCTAATGAACTATTCAAGTGATATTGATGTCTTTGAATTATGGGCACAGGTTTTAATGACACAAGAATGTCCAGATTATAAAGAAAAGAAATACACTTGTGGTTTTGCAGGTAGACGTTTTGCGGTTAACTACAAATATACAGCACAACAGCTGCAGCAAATGTATGGGGCTAGTGTTCTATATGTTAAAATCCTTCCACCAGCACTTGCAGCTGGAATGGGTGATGAAATGATCGTTGAACGTTTCAAAACAGAAGCAGAAATGATCCAATTCATGAATGATGCATTCGCATTAGCTGAATAAATAGTAAGGGCTATTAACAAATGTTAATAACCCTTTTCTTTTACTTGATGTACTTCTTTACTTCCTCAACAGACATTTCAAGTGTACCTGCAATCATTTCAACAGACATTGTCTTAACCATCTTGTTGACGACCTCTGTCATCTTGTTTACTTCACCTTCAATAAGTCCTTCTTCTTTTCCTGTGAAATACGAATCCCGATCATCAAAGAAT
>JABUSD010000034.1 GCA_021442845.1 Holdemanella sp. | reverse complement strand
TACAATTTTAAAAGTGGATCCATCGGTTCAGGAAGTGACATATTCTTATGAAGTTAAATCAGGTATAAATATGCCTTTTACCTTAACTATTTATGATCGTCACTATCACAAGGGTGTATTAACAGAGGCGAAGGAAGCAACATGTGTGGATAATGGAAATCCTAAATATTATACATGTTCATGTGGAAAATATTTTAAAGATCAGAATGGACAGGAAGAACTTACAAAAGAGCAATTGATAAACTCTGCATTAGGACATATTGATACGAATAATGATGGAATCTGTGATCGCTGTTTAAATCTTCAAATCAGTGGAATCAATTTTACAGATGCGATTTTTAGAAGCTATCTAAGTGATTACTATGATTGGAATGAAGATGGTTATCTGTCTGAAGAGGAAATTAATGAAGTCACTTATATTGATGTCTGTGGTGATGATTATATCAATATCCAGGCACTGGATGGATTAAAATATTTCCCTGAATTGGTACAGATTTGTTGTAATGACACAAAGATTACATCCCTTGATTTAAGTGATGCAGTTAATGTTAAAGCCGTTACAGGAAGTAATAGCTTGCTTGAAACAGTCAATCTTACTAAGAATGGAGATTTAGAAAAAATTGATTTTTCTGATTGTACAAATCTTAAATCAATTGATTTAAGCAAGAATGAGAATTTAACACATATAACGCTAAATAATACATCGATCACATCGCTTGATCTAAGTAAGAATTCAAAAGTACAACGTATATATTTAAGCAATTCTAATCTTGAAACATTGGATTTAAGCAACAATCCAGGTTTACAACTTTTAAGTGTAGATCGATGTCATCTCACATCCTTAGATTTAAACAATAATCCAAAGCTTTTCTCTTTAAGCTGTATGAACAATAGCTATGATATTGAAGTCGTAAATAATCAATTTGATCTAAAAACATTACCAGATGGATTTAATATCAATAAGGCTTCAAATTGGATAGGCGCTACACTTAATGGAAATATATTAACAGTGAATGCAGATGTCAATGCAGTTACATATACATATGATACAGGATATGAATCTGTTACATTCAAATTGAATATCGCAAGTCGTCATAACTGTAAAGGAACACTTGTTCCTGGTACCCCATCTACATGCATCAAACAGGGTATAAAGGATTATTATATCTGTGATTGTGATAAAGTATATGAAGATGAAGCTTGTACAAAGGAAATTGATGATTTAGAACAATGGAAGATTGCTCCTTATGCTGACCATAAAGATAGTAATAAAGATGGTAAATGTGATATATGTTCAAAAGTGATTACATATATGATTCTTGAAGGAACAAATCAGACAGTTATCAAAGGACAGGTAAGCAATGTTAAGCTTGTATGCAATGGAGACTTTGATAAATTTACGGGATTGGAAGTGGATGGAAAAGAACTTTCTACTTCAAAATATACAGCTGTATCAGGAAGTACAATTGTTTCATTAAAGAAAGAGTATGTTGAAACACTATCTGTTGGTGTGCATACAATTCGCTTTAATTATAAAGATGGATATGTTTCTACAACATTAACGGTTAAACAAGGATCTGTGAATCCACATACAGGTGCTAACAATAATCTAACAATATGGTTATCTGTCTTTGGAGTTGCAGCTTTAGCACTTATAGGCATGATAATTGTAAGAAAGAAATCGAATAAGCTATAATAGAATGGTCGAAAGACCATTTTATTTTTTAGGAGGACAATATGAAAATTTTAATGATAGTTGGATCTATGCGTAAAGATTCCTTTAATCTACAGTTGGCTTTACAAGCAAAAAATTATTTAGAAGATAAAGTGGATGTATCTTTTTTAGAGTATAAGGATATACCATATATGAATCAGGATTTAGAAACTGTAATTCCAGATGAAATTAAAAGAATAAGAGAAGAGGTATCATCAGCAGATGGAATCTGGTTCTTTACTCCAGAATATAATCATAGCTATCCAGGTGTATTAAAGAATGTATTAGACTGGTTATCACGACCAGTGATTCCAAATGATTTCTCATCCGGTACAGCCATTGCCCAAAAGAAGGCAACAATAAGTGGATGTGCTGGTAAATCAGCTGCATTGTATTCAAGAACAATGTTAAAAGAACTATTGGGTTTTATAAGAGTGGATGTGATGGATTTACAAACTGGTGTATCATTAAGTTCTGAATCGTTTAAAACAGGAAAATTAAGTCTAAGTGAAGATAATAAAAAGGAATTAGAACAGCAGGCAAATGCATTTATAGCGTTTTTAGGAAGATAAAGTCTTCCTTTTTTTTAATAAGAAATAGCGGAAGAGGGTTCGTATAGATATGTATATATAGGACTTGTATTCTATAAAAAGATAGGATGTTTCTCATGTGTTTAAAACAAATAAGATAAAAAGCCAATAGTGATTTATGGTATAATACGATTGGTTAAAAAAGGAGTGGGACAATGATTATAGACGTAGCAACGATACAATTTTTGAAAGATACTCCCAATTCAGCTTATCAATCTATCAAGACGGAGTTCTTGTATCATTCAAATAAATTGGAAGGAAGTACTTTTAGTAAAGACAATTTGGAGAAGTATTTAAATGAAAAAATTATTGAGGGAAGTCATAAAGTTGATGACATTTTAGAAACAATAAACTCGACTGATGTTTTTGATTATGTAATAGAAACATTAGGTGAACCATTAAATAAAAGACTTATTTTAGATTTTCACAGAATGTTAAAAGACAAAACATTGGATCATGAAAGAGGATTTGCAGGTTATTGGAAAAAGATTCCAAATCAAATCTCTGGTGTGGATTTAAAATTTGCTGAGCCATGGGAAGTTGAAGAAAGCATGGAAGAATTGCTTCAGGAGTGGAATCGCTCAAAAAAAGATTTGGAAGCGATTATAAAATTTCATTCTAAATTTGAAAATATTCATCCTTTCCAGGATGGAAATGGGAGAATAGGTCGATTTATTATGTTAAAACAATGCATAGAAAATGGTGTGGATCTAATTATGATTGATGATGATTATTCAAAAGAATATAAGGAAGCATTGTATCAAGCGCAAAAGCATCAAAACTTTGACGGATTAAAAGGTATTTTTAAAAATTGTCAGGAACGTTTAAATGAAAAGTTAGAATTCTTACAACAGACTCTTGATTATATCCAAAAATATGAAGTGGATATGATTTCAAGTCAATCTATGTAAAGTGTTAGAGAAGGTTAAAAAAATCTTCTCTTTTTTTATTATGGAATTTTAGAAAAGGTTAAGGTACTTAATATTTTATATTAAGAATCATATCTTATACTAAAAC
>JABUSD010000279.1 GCA_021442845.1 Holdemanella sp. | reverse complement strand
GAACAGGAAATTAAAAAAGACTATTTATTAAAGCTTCGCTATTTTTTAGCCAGGGAATATAAGACAAAAGAAATCTATCCTGCCAAGGAAAATATCTTTGCGGCATTTAAGACAACATCTTTAAAAGATACAAAGGTTGTGATTTTAGGACAGGATCCCTATCACAATACAGGACAGGCACAAGGATATTCCTTTAGTGTTCCTAAAGATTTTCCCCTTCCTCCATCGCTTAAAAATATCTATAGAGAATTGGAGATGGAATACAATACACCGATTCATCGTAATGGCGATTTAACCGATTGGGCTAGACAAGGGGTATTATTAATGAATACTGTCTTAACCGTAGAAGCGCATAAAGCATTTTCTCATTCTAGAATGGGATGGCAGAATTTTACCAATGAAGCTTTAAGATGGTTAAATGCGAAAGAAGAACCCGTTGTCTTTCTATTATGGGGAAATAGCGCTATCCAGGCAAAACAGTTTTTGACAAACCCTAAGCATCTTGTCTTAACAAGTGCCCATCCTTCTCCATTAAGTGCAAATAGAGGCTTTTTTGGCAACAATCATTTTAGACTTGCCAATGAATTTCTAATCAAAAATAATTTAACTCCGATTCAATGGTTTTAAGATTTCTTTAAGACAAATCCATGAGAAATGAAATGTTTGGAGAATATTATAAAGACCGTAAAGAAAAGAGGAAATAAATTATGAAGAAAATTTTAAATAGCCCTATGGCTGCAACTGCTGTATTCTCACTATTTTATGTGTTATTCGCAAACATTTTAGGAATCTTTCCGTATTTTGTAAAATTTGATAGTCCCGTAATCAATGCGATTGTTTCTTTGATTACTTCTGTTGGAGCATCTGCTCTTGTTGTTCTTACTGCCAAGAAATTACTTAAAGATAAATATGAGATTGGATTAAATTCAAAGAATCTTAAAAAAGGATTCTTATATGCATCACCGGTATTGATCATTTCTGTTATTTGTATAGTCTTTAATGTATTTGTATCACACCAGAGTCCTGTCACAAATATCAGTTTGATTCTAATCGCATTCCTATCTGCCGTAACAGCAGGTGCTGGAGAAGAATTATTAAACCGTGGTGTATATGCCAACATCATGGCAAGCAAATGGGCCAAGACAACAAAAGGTGTATTATTAGCTGCCTTTGTATCTGCTTTATTCTTTGGATTAGGTCACTTAGCAAACATTTATGTTGTTGGTAAATTAACAAGTCAGTTAACATGGCAGATTATTTATGCAACTGCCCTTGGATGTGGATTTGCTGCTGCTTATATCCGTACAAAGAACCTTTGGGGATGCATTGTTGTACATACATTATTTGACTTTCTATCTCTACTATTTGTAACTGGTGAAAGTACACAGGAAAGTTTAAAAACTGTATTAAGCGCACCTATGTCAACAGAAGCATTAATCTTAAATATCATCACTTGTATCGTTGGCTTTGGAATGATGTTCTTCTTATTAAGACCATCTAAACTTGAAGAGATCAAAAAACTTTGGATTACTGAAGAATAGATATAATGAAAAGGAGCTTGGCTCCTTTTTTATTGCATTGCCTTTAGTTCTAAGAGGATATCACGAAGCTGGGCTGCTCTTTCGAAATCCAATACTCTTGCTGCTTCTTTCATTTCCTGTTCAATGTTTTTCAACATCGTTTCGGTATCCTTCTTGCCAAGTTTCTTTTTCTTCATATACTTGGCTGCCATTTCCTTGGTCTCCTTTGAACGGACGACATCATGAATTGGCTTGATGATTGTCTTTGGTACAATACCATGTGCTTCATTGTATTCCATCTGGATTTTTCTGCGTCGATTGGTTTCATCTATGGCATAGCGCATGCTTTCGGTCATTGTATCCCCATATAGGATAACTTTACCTTCAGCATTACGGGCAGCACGTCCAATAATCTGGATTAAAGAGCGTTTAGATCGTAAAAAGCCTTCCTTATCCGCATCTAAAATCGCAATTAAAGAAACTTCTGGAATATCTAATCCTTCTCTAAGCAAGTTGATTCCAACCAGGACATCGTATTTTCCCTGGCGTAAGTCATGAATGATTTCGGTTCTTTCAATCGTTGTAACTTCATGGTGAAGCCAGGCAACCTTTAAATCCATGCTCTTAAGATATGCAGATAAATCCTCTGCCATATGAACCGTTAATGTTGTGATGAGTGTTCTTTGATGTTTTTCAATTCTTTCTTTGATTTCATCAACTAAATCATCAATCTGGCCTTCAATTGGGCGTACTTCTACAATCGGATCCAATAAACCGGTTGGACGGATAATCTGTTCAATAATCTTTCCATCTGTCTTTTCCAGTTCATAATCACCTGGTGTAGCCGATACAAAGATAGCCTGATGAATCAATGATTCAAATTCATTAAAGCGTAGAGGTCGGTTATCCAATGCACTTGGAAGTCTAAATCCATATTCAACTAAAGTTTCCTTACGAGCTCGATCGCCATTGTACATACCGCGTATCTGTGGTAAGGATACATGACTTTCATCCACAACCAGTAAGAAATCCTCTGGGAAATAATCAAATAAAGTATACGGTCTTTCCCCTGCTTTTCTTCCATCGATATGCCTTGAATAATTTTCTATGCCTGGACAAAAACCAACTTCACGAAGTGATTCAATATCATTTCTGCATCTTTGTTCAAGCCTTTCCTTTTCCAATGGTTTTTCCAGCTTATCAAAATAATCCAAGCGTTCTTCCAACTCTTTTTCAATTGAATTTGCTGCTCGATGCATAATATCCATGCTGGATGCATAGCCATTGGCTGGATAAATGATATAAATTGAATACGCCTGATTAATATGTCCAGTTAATGGATCGACTTCACAGATTCTTTCAATTTCATCATCAAACATTTCAATGCGTATCAGATATCGGTCCGTATGTCCTGGCGTGATTTCAATTATATCCCCTCGTACACGAAATGTTCCTCTTTTAGGATCCACATCATTGCGACTAAACTGCTGTCCTACCAGTTTCATCATCAATTCACTTCGATCGATAACATCCCCTACTCGTAAAGTAAAGATCATATCGCGATACTGATCGGGATTGGATGCTCCATAAATAGATGCCACAGAAGCTACAATAATCGTATCTCTTCTTTCCAATACACTATTGACTGCTGCCATTCGTAACATATCCAGCTCTTCATTTGTCTTTGTGTTCTTATCTATATATGTATCTGTCTTTGGTACATAGGCTTCTGGCTGATAATAATCAAAGTTGGATACAAAATATTCCACTCTATTCTCCGGAAAGAATTCCTTGAATTCCGAATACAACTGC
>JABUSD010000183.1 GCA_021442845.1 Holdemanella sp. | reverse complement strand
AATTTGCTTTCCATCGTAAAGAAACTTTAAGGCAGAGAGTGCCACGGTTATATTATTGAATTTTGGATTCGTTATTATTGAATCATTTCGAAAGATATGTTCCTCATGAATAAAAAACATCGGTTCCAAAGTTCGCCAGGATAACTCTTGTGTCTTTGTATAATCCTTCTTCTTTACAAGTTTGATATTTTCATCGATTCCAATCAAAGACAAATATAGTTTTTTAAATCCATCTGAGGATAGTTTATAAACACCGTTTTTTGCCTTGGAAACACTGCTTTCAGTTATCGTAACACTTTTCTCACCTAGTTTTCGAGAAATATTGAAAGTTCCTCCAGATCTGCTTTCTATAGAAAGTATAATCTTGTCATAACCCTGCCCGTCAGCAATTGGAAGCATATCTGCACCAAACAAATAGTCAATGCACCGAATGACGTATGTCTTTCCAGTATCAGATGGACCATAAATAATATTAACGCCATCTTTAAGTTCAATCACAGATTCGGGAACTCCAACACCAGTTGCAGAGATTTTTTTTATGTAAAAACCGTTCATTGGGTATTCTCCTTATCTCTTGTACAGATTATTATTAATAAATCAGAATCATTTTTTGATGAAAAGCGATGATGAATACAGTTGACAGCGGAAGCATATTTACTTGCATACTCGGAACTAAGACTATGTACATATTGTCGCCCACTATTAGATAGGGTAAAAAGAAATACATTATTCTTTTGTGGCAATACATATCCGTCTAAGACAAGTTTTTTTAGTGCGTTATTTACTCGAATTCTTCTTGCGGGCAATTCTGCTGCTTCCTCATGATCTTCTCCATGAAGGTTGTAATCAGTAACTCCAAAGTCTTTTGCAAAACAAGCCATTAAATCATAGTTAACTATTCGTTCACGGCTTAATGGAATCCTTATTTGATCAAGAAGAATAAGGATTCTAATTGATGTTTCAAAAGTAGAATTAAATATTTTCATCATAAACCCATCCCTCGATTCTTCCGTCATTAACCAGGATATGACACAACCCCTTTTTTACTCTGGTTGAGATCCATACTGTTTCTCTTGCAATCAGATTGGATTCCATACTGATTTGAACTGCCTGTGATAATACAGCTTCCATTCTCTCGAATCCATCAGGATATCTTTGTTCCCAGGTTTCAATTACACCCTCATAACTCTCATCTAGTAAATCATCAAATAGGTTTTCTTCATCAAATAATGAGTCTCTTGTGGCGTGTCGTACTGCCTCAGCAGCAAAATAAGCTTCTTTTTGTCGTTGGAAATGCTTCTTGTATTGAGGAAATTCATCAATTGAGATTCCTTGTGTCTTACCTGTTCTTGAACGGTATGCAGCAATAATAGCTTGAAAGCATAATAGTTCCTCTACTTCTTGGTTGTTAATGACCATTGCAACAGGTTTTTTCTTATCAATTATATTTTTTTTATGTCTATTAATAGAATTATTAATTTTATTGGGAACCATCAAACTATATCGAAACGCAAGAGCAATTAAACGAATGTGCTTTTTCTCCTTGTTACATTGCTCTACTTCAATTGCGATTTCTTCAGGCAATTCATCGCAACTAATCAAATAATCTGTCAGTTCACAACATAAACCTTGCATTTTTTCGGGTATTAAAATCGGACGTAATTCTTTTTCAAAATGTTGTTCCAATGAATCAACAGAAGT
Source organism: Holdemanella sp. (assembly GCA_021442845.1). Classification (GTDB taxonomy): domain Bacteria; phylum Bacillota_I; class Bacilli_A; order Erysipelotrichales; family Erysipelotrichaceae; genus Floccifex. The sequence continues at coordinate 1,637 of JABUSD010000183.1, read as the reverse complement.
AATGTCGTTGGATAAGACCTTTCTCAACGGAAGTGGTACATTAGATTGATTATTCATTATTTTGCTTGTGCGTTGTTTATCTATATATAGAAGTTCATCGTTTCTGTTTTTTACAGTTGCACCTGTAACAATGCTTTTTATTAGAAGGTTAATCAGATCTTCCTCGCTGATAGCGCCTAATAAAACGGTCTCTATTTTCTTTAAAAACATGGCTAAACAATAACTCATTTTCATCCTCCAAAAGGCGACTTTTCAGCTACTTAATGACTACCTATAGCTAACTCTTTTTAGATAAGAATTAAATAAAATTGAATCAGATAGAAAAATTGAGCTCAAAATAGGTATTCATACCGCATGTCATGTACTTTTCTATCTTAACATGTTATATTTGCAAATTCAAATATTGCAATTGTATATGCAAATTTTTGAACTTGCGAAAGATTGATTTATTATAAGGAGGATGTTATTATGTATATCAATCGTTCTATTATTTTAGATGCTTCTTCTTCCAATGTTCGCCCTGGATGTAAAGATATCTGGAATGCATTTATGGCTGAGGGAGCAACTTTTGGATTCCACGATATTCCTTTTTGTCCTACAACGGCGAAGCACATTCCCAATCGTCAGGTAACGTGGGAAGAAGCAAAACAAATCCACAAGAAACACATCTCTCGTAAAGAGTATGATTATTATGAGGATGCGTTTGTCAATTGGTACCTTGACGATTATAAGTTTGATGGTAATCATGGAATCTGGCATGATTACAAATTCGTACTTAGAGTTCTTCGTCATTTTGCCGGAGCCATCACACCAGATTTCAGTACCAATCAGGATTTTCCGGAACCAATAAAAATATATGCAACCTACCGTATGCGTTTATATGGTTACTGGCTTGGAAAGGAAAATATTGAAGTTATCAATAATGTGCGTTGGGGAACTGAAGAGACTTTTGATTATTGTTTTGAAGGAATTCCTGTTAATAGCGTCATTGCCATCGGAACAGTAGGTGGCGGTCCACGAAAGTTAATTGATCGCGAACGTTTTGAAAAAGGTCTATATAAAATGGTTAAGATTCTCCACCCTCATACCATTCTGGTGTACGGATCTGCAAATGGCTCATGCTTTGATAACTTAAGAGAGCAGGGAATTCAGATTATATCTTTCCCAAGTAAGACTGCAAAGTTTTTTGAGGAGAGAAATTAAGATGAGTAAGGGGAGCAGTGGCTTATTTTTAGGAACAAAAGGTGATATTGCTGTCCTTGAAAAAAAGTTAGAAAATCTGTTCTCTTCGGCAGATAATGAATCTACAGCTGTTGTTTGGGACCATATATCCGCTACACAGGACAATTATTCAGGAACTGTAATTCCGAATCTTTCGAGATTGATGTTCCCAAAACAGAAGCAAGTCCTGACGGAAAACTTTGGACACATGGCAATGCAACCGAGCACATGTACGAAGCAGTATCATCTATAAAGAAAAATGCTCTGAAGATTATTAACAGTAATCCCAATTTGTATTCCCAGTTTATTCTTTATGATTATTATAAATCTGTAGGAAAAGTATTGGAAAAAGGGGTAAAGTATGGGCAAATTACTAAGGTTGGCAATTGGGAGTTCATTATTGTACAAGCTAGACC
>JABUSD010000255.1 GCA_021442845.1 Holdemanella sp. | reverse complement strand
GTACCGCTGGCAGTGATCGAAGGCATCCTGACCGTTGTAATCATCATCGCCATGAAGTCCTTCGCAGCGAAGGAGCTGAAATCCATCAGCTTTAAAAAGTGTCTTCCTTTTAAATTCATATGTATTTCCCCTTTTAAAATGTAATTATTATTTTACCATAAATCACAATTATGACTATCATTTTTTATAATTAAGTTTATAATATAAAACCATGAGAGAATTATTGATTAAATATAAATACATATGGATATTTCCTGTCAGCATCTTCTATTATGAATTACTCTGTCGTATCTTTACAAATACAAATGTATTCATACAGCTACCGGTTTTATTAACCGCTTCCATTGCCCTTGGATTGTTAGTAAACTGTATTTTACCTTTCATCAAGGAAAAATATGTTAAGGTTGTTACGGTTGTCCTTTTATTCATATTGGCAACCTTTTACTGTACCGAATGCATTATAAAGAATACTTTCCAGGTCTATATGACACTATCCACTATTGTATTTAATATGAAGAATGTCACAACTGAATATGCACAGGATACCTTTGATGCCGTTGTTACAGCATTAGGAATTATTGCGCTGTATACGGTTCCTATGATTTTATATCTTGTATTCTATAAAAAGCTTGAATATAAAAGACCCAATTATAAGTTTGCCCTTTACAACGGCATTGGTGCTCTAGCCTTTATGATTCTATCTTCCATCCTTGGAATGAATGGAGCCTATGCTAAATTATATTCAACCCAATATGAATTCAACCGTGCCTGTGAAGTATTTGGTGTAACGACCGGTACCCGATTGAATGTCATCCGCAAAGAGAATAACGATTTAGTTGTGGAACAGATTGAAGAAGAAGTAAAAGAAGAACCGATTGTATATGGAAAAAATGAGATGAATATTGACTTTGATGCCCTTCTTCAAAGTGATTATGAGCCATATACATCGATGGATAGCTATGTCAGTCAGTTAACACCATCCTCAAAGAATGAATATACGGGAATCTTTGAAGGAAAGAATCTGATTTTAATCTGTGCAGAAGCCTTCTCTGGTTCAGTAGTCAGTGAAGAATTAACACCAACTTTATATAGATTGATGCATAATGGCTTCTATTTCAGTGATTATTACCAGCCAGCCTGGGGTGGAAGTACTTCTTCAGGTGAATTTTCCATGTTGATGGGCATTGTCCCAATCAACGGTGCGGGAGCCATGTTGAGTACGATTGGTGAGAATAACTACTTTACAATGGGAAACCAGATGCAGCGACTGGATTATTTTACAGCCTGTTTCCACAATGGGGAAAGATGTTTCTATAATCGTGATTTAACCCATGAAAATCTAGGATTCAACTATTATTTAGCTTTAGGAAACGGTCTAGAGACAATGACGGAAAACAGCTATGTATCGGATACGGATTTATTATGTAACACATTGGATACCTATATTGATAAGCAGCCATTCTGTACATATTATATGACCATCGATGGCCACTCCAACTACAATGCATCCGGCGTATGGAAAGTTGTGAATAACCGTGACAAAGTACGTTCTGTGATTGGGGATTCCCATTCCGAGCTTGTCTTTAACTATTACTGTTACCAGATGGAATTAGAAAATGCACTGACTGCCCTGATTGATAAATTAGAGGAAAAAGGAATTGCCCAGGATACTGTCATTGCCCTTACATCGGATCACTATCCATATGGACTTGCCTATGGACACAGTGGCAATGCTGCAGATTATATCGCCGAATTGTATGGACACTCTTCCAGTGGTCATTTAAATCTGGATAAGAACGCTATGATTATCTGGTCAGGATGTTTAGAAGAAGGTGGGGATTACCATGATCTGCAATGTGAAATCAAAACCCCTACCTATTCCCTGGATATGCTACCGACATTATCCAACCTGTTTGGTCTGGAATACGATTCAAGATTTCTTGTAGGAAGAGATGTCTTCTCCGATCAGGTAGCACAGGTTGTCTGGATTGATTATAGCTGGTTAAGCGATAAAGGATACTACAACGCACCTACCCAGACATTTACTCCAACCAATCCAAACGAAACCGTATCCCAGGAATATATCGATTCCATGTGCAAGATTGCCGAAAATAAGATCAACTTCTCCAATCAGATTCTTGCCTATGATTACTATAGGCATGTCTTTGGCGAAGATACCATTACCAATACAAACAAATAGGATGAAGACAATTCTTCATCCTATTTTTCCAAGTGATTTTAAATATGTTTCTATATTAAGATACGTTATACCATTATAAATAGTCGGTTTTCCACTATATATGACATATTTTCCACATTATCAGTTTCGAAAGAAGATAAATCTAATTCTCTTAAAGCTATACAGTGATAAAACATAAAAGAAGTATCTTTTGCTGATTTAGTATTAAAATTTTTTAAATCTATAGAAGATAATGAACGCATCATATAAAACATTTTAGAAAAATTAGTAACTGAAGAAGTGTCAAAATTTGAAATATCTATTGAAATTAAATTTGAACAGAAATTAAACATACTTGACATATTTTTAACATTTTTTGTATTAAATTTTCCTAAATTTATACTTGTTAATGAACAACAGTTATCAAACATAGAAGACATATCTGTTACTTGACTTGTATCAAAATTATCTATTATTATTTCAGATAAAGATATACATTCTTGGAACATATGAGACATATCAATAACTTTATTAGTTTTTAAATTATTTAAATCTAAAGTAAATAAAGACTCACAGTGTGAAAACATATATGACATATCTAGAACATTACTAGTATCAAAATTGGATAATTTTAATGATTGTAAAGAGCTACAATTTGCTAAAATACCAGACATGTTTTTTACATTTGATGTAATTAAATTTGATAAATCAATTGACTCGATTTCTATTGATGCAAACATATAGGACATATCTTCGACATTATTTGTATTTAATCCTGATAAATCTATGTTAGGGTTATAGGTGTGTATATTTTTAAATAAGTTATGCATTGATTTTACTGATGATGTATCTACTCCAGTTATTTTAAATTCTTTTAAATTTTCACAATTTTCAAAAGTACTTATCATTGAATTTATTTTAAAGCCTTTTTTTGAATAAATTTCTATATTATTTAAAACTAAAATATTTTGAAACATATAATCCATATTTATATCTTCAGTTAAAGCGAATGTAATATTGTGTTCTCCTGTTGAATTAAATAAATATTCTTTTGAATATCTAATTTCTTCGTTATCTATAAATATTCCAAAATTTGATTTTTTTTGATAATTTTCTCCTAATATTTGAGTTGGCATTAACACTGATTGAATATCATATATACAATAT
>JABUSD010000303.1 GCA_021442845.1 Holdemanella sp. | reverse complement strand
AAGTAATTTTTGTTAAAATAAGTGTAATAAAAAAATCAAAAAAATTTAAATTTTACTAAAAAATGTCATATTTAAATCCCATAATATAACTATATGCGCGCATATGGAAAATGGTAAGGAGAGGTATATGACTAGTATGGGAAATTTTATATCGATTTCTTTTGATAAAGACGCTGCTTACAAGGCGTTGGATGAAAATGAACAACTTTGTTTAAATGTAGTTGATTATGACGATGAAAGTGTATGTTATGTAATCACAGATGAAAAGAAGAACAGCCAGAAGGTCGCAGAGAAAGTAGTCCGCTATTACAGAGACATCCTTGAAATGCAGGATACAATTTTAGAAAAGGAAACTTTCTATACGTCAGGCAATCTAGTTTATTCACCAGAGAATAAGACTGTGTATGTTTCAGGAAAGGAAATAAAACTAGATAGAAATCAGATTATGATTTTGCACATGTTGATCACTAATCCACATCGTATCTATTCTGCGGATACAATTGCAGAGATATTGGATAAAACGGCATTATATTGTGCAAAGGAGGATGCAGTCCGTGCTGAAATTAAACGACTACGCGCAAAACTGGATCCAAACAATAAGAGATACTATATTGAAACAAGAACAAAGATTGGTTATAAGTGGAAACAGCCTGTTGAAAAGAAAGTCATGTAATGAAATTGAGAAAAAGTGTAACCCCTAACAAATGTAGGCTTTTTTTGCACTTAGTTTTCATAATGCCACAGTGAGATAAAAAAATACGAAAACAGAGGATATTAAGACGTATGTATCAATCAAAATGTTTGATTTTTTCTTTGTATTTGGTATAATTAAGCACATTGTGGAGGAATGTATATGTCAAATTACTTTGAGTCGAAAGAAGTTTTTGTTGAGGAGTTCAAAAGTTCACTTGCTAATAAATTTGGTAGAGACGTCGAAGATAGTTATCCTGAAGAACAATTCCTGACTTTAGGGGATATGATTCGTGACTATGCAGGAAAAAACTGGCGTATCTCTAAAAATGCTGTTAAGCGAAATGGAACAAAAGAGCTATATTATTTCTCAATGGAATTTTTAATGGGGCGTTTGCTAACAAACAACCTTATGAACCTGGGAATTTACGATGTTGTAAAAGACGGGTTAGAAGATTTAGGTATTAATATTAACGAAATGGAAGAAATTGAGAGCGATGCTGGATTAGGAAATGGTGGATTGGGTCGTTTAGCTGCCTGTTTCCTAGATTCACTTGCATCTCTTGATTATGCAGGACATGGAATCTGCATCCGTTATCACTATGGATTGTTTAAACAGAAGATTGAAAACAACGAACAGGTTGAATTACCAGATTGCTGGATGAAGAATGGAAACGTATGGGAAGTATGGAAACCTCAGCATGCCGTTAAGGTAAACTTTGGAGGATATATTGATGCATGGATGGATCACAATGGAAAATTCCACCAGAATTATAAACCAGATCTAGTTGTACGTGCTGTACCATATGATGTACCAATCATCGGATATGATACATTAACTGTCAATACATTACGTTTATGGGATACAGAAGTAGATGAAAACTCTGCTCAGTCAGGAACACTGATGAAATATCTGGATGATGTTACATCGATTACAGCAAACGTATATCCAGATGATTCAACAATCAGAGGAAAAGAGCTTCGCTTGAAACAGGAATACTTCTTTGTCAGTGCTGGAATTGATGGAATTATCCGTAACCACTTGCGTAAATATCCAACTCTGGATAACTTAGCTGAAAAAGTGGCAATCCAGTTGAACGATACACACCCAGTATTGGTTATTCCAGAATTGATGCGTGTGCTAATGGATGTCTATAACTATGAATGGGATGACGCATGGCACATTGTTAAGAATACCGTTGCTTATACAAACCATACAGTTATGGCAGAAGCATTGGAAAAATGGGATCAGAACATGGTTCGCAACCTATTGCCACGTGTTTATATGATTATTGAGGAAATCGAAAGAAGATGGCGTTATGAAGTTGAACATAAGGGATTGGGACACTTATTCTATGCTGTATCAATCTTAAAGGATGGACAGGTTTATATGGCTCACTTAGCTATTGTAGGAAGCCACAGTGTCAATGGGGTAGCTGCTATCCACTCGCAGATTCTAAAGGATGATGTATTGAAGGATTTCTATTCCATCTATCCAGAAATGTTCAACAATAAGACAAATGGTATAACACACCGTAGATGGTTATTATATTCAAACCCACAGTTGACGAATCTTCTGGAAAAGACAATTGGACCTGATTTCAAAAAGGATCCAAGCCGATTGGAAGATCTGATGGGATATGTGGATGATCCAGCCGTTCAGGATGAATTCTTCAAGGTTAAGATGGAAAGAAAGAAAATCTTAGCTAAATATGTAAAGGAAACATTAGGAGTTGATATTAATGTCAATTCAATCTTTGATTGCCAGGCTAAACGTCTACACGCTTATAAGCGTCAGTTACTGAATATTTTCGCAATCATGGATAGATATCTTGAAATGAAGGAAAATCCAAATTACAGACCATATCCACGTACATATTTCTTCTCTGCAAAAGCAGCAGCAAGCTATGCTTTTGCCAAGGAAGTTATCAAACTGATCAATTTAGTTGCTCAAAGAGTCAATAATGACCCAGAAACAAATGGATACCTAAAGGTTGTATTCATTCCAAACTACTCTGTATCTGTAGCTGAAATCCTATTAAATGCGGCTGATGTATCTGAACAGATTTCAACAGCAGGTAAGGAAGCATCTGGTACAGGTAATATGAAGTATATGATGAATGGAGCCTTGACATTAGGAACATTAGATGGAGCAAACGTTGAAATTGTTCAGCAGGTAGGATATGAAAATGCAGAAATCTTTGGATTAAAGGTTGAAGATATTAATGCAATCAGCCGTGAAAACATTTATAGAGTATGGGATCTATACAATGAAGATTATCGAATCCGTCGTGTTGTCGATTCATTAAGAAATAAGACATGGTCTTCAAATCAGGATGAATTCCGTGTCATCTACAATGAATTGATGATGAGAAATGATGAATTCTATGTATTAGCTGATTTCAAATCATATGTAATTGCACAAGGAAATGTTGAAGCTCGTTATCGAAATAGAAATCTATGGGCAAGAACAATGCTTGTAAACATTGCGAAATCAGGATATTTCTCAAGTGATAGAACAATTCAGCAGTACGCTGACGAAATCTGGCATTTGAACAAAATTGAATACAATAAATAAAGGCACTTTAAAATTGGATAGGGATTAGAAAAAACCAATTTAAAAGTTGCTAGGGAGTAAAAACCCTATAAAAGTTTATAAGGTAGGATGATCACCTTGTGATTTCCTGCCTTTTTTA
>JABUSD010000238.1 GCA_021442845.1 Holdemanella sp. | reverse complement strand
AAGGGACATTCAATCAGCAACTCATCGTGAATCTGCAGCAGCATCTTTGATTTTACATTTTCACGAATCATCGCTTCTTTGACTTTAATCATGGCAACTTTGATAAGATCTGCGGCACTTCCCTGGATTGGAGCATTCATTGCTGCCCGCTTGCCAAATTCCCGTGTCATAAAATTCTTATCATTGATTTCCGGAATGGTTCTTCTACGATGGAACATCGTTTCTACATAGCCATTTTCCTTGCAGAAATCAATCAATGAATCCATATAGGCATGGATGCTTGGATAGTGTTCAAAATAGGCATCCATGAAATCCTTTGCCTCTTTTCGCGTGATTGTCAGCTGCTGGGATAAGCCAAATTCAGTCTGTCCATAGACAATTCCAAAATTGACGGTCTTTGCCACTCTTCGCATCGAGGATGTCACCTGTTCCTTATCCACATCAAAAATAAGCGTTGCTGTCTTTGTATGGATGTCTTCATCGTTGTTGAAGGCTTCCATCATGTTTGCTTCCTGTGCCATGTGCGCTAACATGCGCAGTTCTATCTGGGAATAATCCGCTGACATCAGAACATGTCCTTTGTTTGCGACAAAGGCTTTACGGATTTCCCTTCCTTCCTCATCCCGTACGCTGATATTCTGCAGGTTTGGTTCACTGCTTGAAAGACGTCCTGTCTGTGTCATTGTCTGGTTAAAGGTTGTATGAATTTTCTTATCACTCTGGATATGCTTGCGCAATCCATCAATATAGGTTGATTTAATCTTGGCATATTTTCGATACTCCAATAGGCAATCCACAATTGGATGCTGCCCTTTCAGCTTTTCCAGTACTTCTGCTGATGTCGAACGTTTCTTTCCGCCACCTTTTAGATTCAGTTCATCAAACAATACCGTTGCCAGCTGTTTTGGTGAATTGATATTGAAAATCATATTGGCATATCCATAGATCTGGGTTGTCAATGTATGAATCTTTTCATCGACAACATTTTCTATATCTCTTAAAATGCGATTATCAAGATAGATTCCTTCCTTTTCCATTTCAAATAGAATGGATACAAGAGGCTTCTCGACATCATTGTATAAATCCATAAGATCGGCTTCTTTTAATGCTTCAAACAGAGCATCCTGTTTCTTATAAAGATTCTTTGCCATGCATGCACATGTTGGCAAAAGCCTTTCCAGATTATAGGCTTCCTGATCCTTATCCTTTTTTGCGAGTTCCCTAAATGAGATAGGTACTTCAATCTTTAAACTTGATAATAGCGAATCCGTATCGGTTGCCATGGAATCCAATAAAAAGGCAGCAAGATGAAGATCTTCCTTCACTTTGCATAATGGTAAATCATAGGCATCCAGCAAATGGTAGATTTCCTTGGCATCCCATGCATGGAATGATTCATGAGTCTGCAGCATCTTTTTAAAATGCTTATCCTCGAGAGCATCTTCAATGGATAGAAATACGCATTCCTTATCCACATAGGCCATAAATCCATATAATTTCTGGTTTAGATATGATTCTTTTGAACAGACAGGTATGAATACACACTTATCCACATTGCCATATGTCCAGCTATGGATGACTTTCCATGTATCCGCTTCTTTTGGCTTTGACATATCAACGGAAATTAATGAATTCATTTCATATCGTTTAAAGAAGGCATTGGCTCCTTCCATATCATAGTCATACTTACAATCTTCCAATGTAAATGGGAAGTCCATATCACGATAGATGGTAGCCAATCCCTTGGATAGGATGGCATTTCCTTTATCATTTTCCAGTTTTTCCTTCTGTTTTCCTTTGATCTTATCAATATTTTCATAGACACCTTCCACTGAGTTGAACTCCTGGATCAGCTTTGTAGCCCCTTTTTCACCGATTCCCTTGACACCTGGAATATTGTCCGATGCATCTCCCATGATTCCTTTTAAATCAATGATCTGAATTGGCTTTAATCCATATTTCGCTTCAAAGGTTTCTTCTGTCATCCATTCCATATCGGTAATCCCCTTTTTCATCAGCAATACCGATGTTGTCGCATCAATCAGCTGCAACAGATCGCGATCGCTTGTCAGGATGGATGTACGGATATCGGCACTTTTCTTTGCGGCCGAACCAATGATATCATCCGCTTCAAAACCTTCCGTTTCATATCGATAGATATGGCAGGCATCCAGATATTCTCTTACAATGGGAAACTGCACCTTTAATTCTTCATCCAATGGTTTTCTTGTTCCCTTGTATTCCTTGAACTGCTTATGCCGAAAGGTTTCCTTGCCTGCATCCCATGCGACCAGAATGGAATCAGGCTGGATGATTTCTATCGCCTTTTTCATCATCATGATAAAACCATATACCGCATTGGTTGGCATGCCGGATGATGTCGACATTCGATTCGTATATAAAGTGGCATAATAAGCTCTAAACAGCATGGAATTTCCATCAATCAACAATAAATTATTCATAGTATCACTCTTTTCATCTTTAATCATTTTATCACATCCCTTACCTATCAAAAAAAGGAAATGAATCTCATTTCCTCTTTAAACGCATATTTCGATATCGATTCTTTTCAATTCGCTGTGAACGGATTCTCTGGATAGCTTCATATCGTCCATAAACATTGAATATATAAATCAGCAATATGACAGCTAAACCATTCAATGAAAAAGTCAATATACCATGGTAGATAAGCCATGACTGCAAACTCAGGATTGTACTATCTGCCATCACATTCCATGCATAAGGAATCAGCTCTATCAAAAAGATAGCCGCCATAATGCAGGTTGCCTTGATTCGATCACTTTCTTCCATCCATGTCTGAAAGAAACCAATGCAGATTCCCATGATTGTATAAAGCAGGAAATGCTTAGGAAAGGTAGACATGAAGAAATAATCCGTTAGTATTCCCGTTAAGGCACTGATTAAAATGCGATCTGTCAATGTTCTTGCATATACGATCAGCATCAAACCGATAAAACAGAAATGCGGTATAAACGACAGGCTATGATATGTAAAATCTACTGGCGCAACCAGTCCGATCAGATCATCCAGCAAGGCAAGAAGAATCAGGCAAATCAAAGCAGCTCTATTTCGCATTGTTTTCATCTCCAATCACGACAACATAGGTAAAGCTGGCCTCCTTTTCTGGCATGCTTGTCAGGTTCATGCCGTACCAGCTTGTCAGGAGCGAGACGGACATGCAGATGGTCGCAACGACGGTGAGCACGGTCGTAATCTCCGTCTGCTTGGCGTTGACCAAGTTTTGCTGCATGGCGGTGATCTGTGAGGAGTATTCTGCGGTTTGCTCGGCCTCTCCCGCAAAGCGCTGCGCCCTCCCTGAGAGCATCTCGAATTGCGCGCGCTGCCTGTCGGTGAGCTCGATTTCGGTGGTGGTGCCTATGGT
>JABUSD010000161.1 GCA_021442845.1 Holdemanella sp. | reverse complement strand
AAAATACAAGATTACTAAAAAGATTAATAAAAATGGCTCATGAAAGTGATCCAGGTTTAAGATAAGGAAATATATGAAAATACTAATTGTAAGCCAATATTATTATCCAGAACAATTTCAGATCAATGAAATCGCACCAGAACTTGTAAATAGAGGACATGAAGTTACAGTATTAACTGGACTTCCAAACTATCCAAAAGGAGAAATCTATCCTGGTTATGAAAATGGCCAGAAAAGAGATGAAGTTGTAAATGGAGTCCATATTATCCGTGTAGAAGAACATCCAAGAAAAAAAGGTGGAAAGAATCTAATTCTAAATTATCTGAGTTTTATGAATAATGCGGATAAGAAAGCAAAGGAACTGGATACGGATTTTGATATAGTACTGTGTTATCAGTTATCACCAGTAACTATGTTAAAACCAGCTATTTCATATTCGAAGAAAAATAAAGTACCACTATTATGTTACTGTTTAGATCTTTGGCCAGAATCTGCAAAAGCGCATTTGAATATACCTGTTATTTATTCTATGATTACCATTCTTTCTAAGAATTTATATAAAAAATGCGATCATATATCAGTTACATCTAGACCCTTTATTGATTATTTCAAAGTAGTAATTGGATATGATACAAGTAAAATGAGTTATATACCACAACATGCCGATACAAGCATGTTGAATATGGATTTTACAAATGAATCAAATGGTATTACCAATTTTATGTATGCAGGGAATATGGGACAAGGACAAAGAGTGGATGTGTTAATACAGGCAATGGCCCAGTTAAAACAAAGAAATGATATTCTTTTACATTTAGTAGGAGATGGTTCCGAAAGAGAAAATCTGGAATCGTTAACAAAAGAATTAGGAATAGAAGATAAAGTCATCTTTCATGGCAATCAAAAAAGAGAAGATATGCCAGACTTTTATAAAAAGGCAGATGTATTACTGATTTCATTAAGAGGAAATAATGCGGTAGGGAATACTATGCCAGCTAAATTACAGATGTATATGACAGTTGGTAAACCAATATTAGGCGCTATTAATGGGTCTGCAAATGAAGTTATTAAAGAATCAAAATGTGGACAATGTGTACAAGCCGCTGATTATATAGGTTTATCTAAATTAATGGAAGATTATGTGGAACATAAAGATAAATATAAGGAATGTGGAAGAAACGCAAGAAAGTATTTTGTAGAACATTTTACATTGGATATATATTGTGATGATTTAGAGTGTCTATTAAGAGGTATGGTATGAAAAAACTAATTCGTGGTAGAGCTTTATATACAGAAGAAGATAGAATCTGGATAGCCCAGGGGATGTCTTTTTTTGCGATTGATTATTCTGGTAAAAGAGTAACCAAAAAATATAAAGTTGGAACGAAATTAGAATATTTAATGGGGATAAATCGATTATCAAGACAATTATTAAGACAAGGACTGCATCATTTAGTTCCATTAAAAAATGGAGATGTATTGGTAACGTCTAAAAAGATTTCTTATATTGTCGATGAAAAAGGAAATATTAAACATACCTTTACAGGTTATAAAGGAAACAAACCAGCTCATCAAGGTATCTGTGTAACACCAGAGGGTACTATCTTTTTTGGTGAATATACATTGAATATGAAAAGAGAAAACGATTCTGTTTTATATCGAAGTATAGATAATGGAAAGTCTTTCCAGCCAATTCTAACGTTAAAGAAAAATGAAGTAAGACATATTCATTTTGTGAAATATGATCCATATGAAAACTGTGTCTGGCTAGGTACAGGGGATGAAGATTTTGAAAACTTGTTATTAAGAAGTTTTGATAATGGAAATACCTGGGAAAAAGTAGGTGGTGGTTCTCAGGATTGGAGAGCTATCGGTATCTGTTTTGATAAGGATTCTATTACATGGGGAACGGATGCAGGCCATGTACCAGATCAGAATCACTTTATCAGAATGGATAGAAAGACACATGCATTAGAGATTATTCATGATGCAGAAGGACCATGCCATGGATGTGCATCTTTTAAAGATGGAAGAGTGTTCATCAGCATTGGTGTTGAAGGTGGAGAAAATGAAGTGGATAGATTTGCTCGTTTGAAACAAGTGGTTTCAAATGATGTAAAGACATTAGTGAAAATAAAGAAAGATATATTCCCATATATTTTACAGTATGGCGTTATTCGTTTGCCAATTGGAACCGAAAACACAGATAAAGTAGTTTATACAACAATGGGGTTATCAGGAAATGGAGAACAGGTATATGTCGAATAATACTATATATAAGAATATTCGCGTTCTTTTAATTGAGGGAAGAGCAAGACAGGTTATGCCTTTGATGGAATCTTTGCATAATTTAGGCTGTCATGTCACTACCTATAATGCTAGTAAATTAGATATGGGATATTCTTCTCATTTTCCAGATAAAAAAGTATTATCCTATTGTGATGCCAAAGATCCAGAAAAATCATGGAATGCCATTCGTAAGGAATTACAGACAAAACAATACGATTTAGTTATTCCATTAAATGACTTTGTTGCGATTATGTTGTCACAACATAAAGAAGAATTAAAACCATATGTAACAATTGCGGCCAATGACTGGAAAATATTCCAGTTAGCATCTGATAAATTACAGACAATGAAAATATGCATGGATAATAATATTCCATGTCCAAAGACATTCATTGCGGATGAATCATTAACGGATTTATCTAAACTGGATTTAAAATATCCGATTTGTATTAAACCAAGAACAGGTTATTCTGCAGTAGGTTTTCGAATGATTGATAATCCTAATGAATTAGAACATATTGTACAAGCAACCAAAGAAAAATATGGAGCTCCATTAATTCAGGAATACATTCCCCAAACAGATTTACAGTATAAAGCAGAAATCTTCATTGATAAACATGGAGACATGAAAAGCTGTTGTATTTTCTCAAAGGTTAGATGGTATCCAATTGATGGGGGATCCAGTACATTAAATATGACAGTGAATCGCCCTGATATCCAGGAAAGCTGTTATAGATTATTGAAAGCCATTGGATGGAGAGGATATGCTGATATCGATTTAATCCAGGATCCAAGAGATAACACCGCAAAGATTATGGAGATCAATCCAAGAATTACTGGAAGTGTTAAAATCTGTTATGCAGTGGGTGTAAATTTCTCTGAACAGATATTACAGGATTATTTAGATATTCCCGTAACAACATATATGAAGTATCCAGCTGGTAAATATCTAAGATATTTACATACAGATTTATTATGGTTTGTTAAATCGAAAGATCGATTTAAAGCAAAACCATCCTGGTTTAACTTCTTTAATTCAGTTGATCAGATCTGGAGTTTAAAAGACCCACTTCCATGGTTTACATATACTATGGCGAATATCACAAAAGTTAGTGCTGATTCAAAAAAGCGAAAATTAGATAAGTAATATGAAAAATTATTTAGAAAAAAAAG